>NZ_QAIQ01000588.1 GCF_003061105.1 Arthrobacter sp. HMWF013 | reverse complement strand
CGACGCCGTCCTGCTCGCCTCCTTCGGCGGCCCGGAAGGCCAGGACGACGTCCTCCCGTTCCTGCGCAACGTCACCCGGGGCCGCGGCATCCCCGACGAGCGGCTCGAAGAGGTATCACACCACTACCGCGCCAACGGCGGCATCAGCCCCATCAACGAGCAGAACCGCCAGCTCAAGGCAGCCCTCGAAGCAGAGCTCGCCGCACGCGGGATCGAACTCCCCGTGCTCTGGGGCAACCGCAACTGGGACCCCTATATCCCGCAGACCCTGCAGGAAGCGTACGACGCCGGCCACCGCCGGCTGCTGATGGTCACCACCAGTGCCTACTCCTGTTACTCCAGCTGCCGCCAGTACCGCGAGGACATCGGCGTCGCGTTGACCGAGAGCGGCCTGGACGGCCGACTCGAGGTGGACAAGGTCCGCCAGTACTTCGACCACCCGGGCTTCGTGGAGCCGTTTATCGAAGGTACGGCCGCGGGCCTGGCGGATGTGCAGCAGCAACTCGCCGCTGCCGGCACCCCGGACGCCCCGGTGCACATCCTTTTTGCCACGCACTCCATCCCCACCCGGGACGCCGAAGCAGCCGGCCGGTCCGAGGCTGAGCCGCGCGAATTCGAGGAAGGGTCCGCGTATGTTGCGCAGCACCTGGCCACCGGCGCCAAGGTCATCGAAAGGGTGGAGGCCGAATCAGGCCTGACCGCACCCTGGTCACTGGTCTACCAGTCCCGCTCCGGCGCCCCGCACGTGCCGTGGCTCGAACCGGACATCAATGACGCCATTGAAGAGCTTGCCGGCCAGGGCGTCAAGGGCATTGTCATCGTGCCGCTGGGTTTTGTCAGCGACCACATGGAAGTTGTCTGGGACCTGGACACCGAAGCGCTGGAGACCTGCCGCAACCTTGGCCTGGCCGCCAGCCGCGTTCCCACGCCGGGCACGCACCGCAAGTTCGTGAACGGTCTGGTGGACCTCATCTCGGAACGGACCCTCGCCAACAACATCAGCGACCGGCCCGCCCTGACCAAACTCGGCCCGTGGTACGACGTCTGCCGGCCGGGCTGCTGCGCGAACTTCCGCGGCGGGAAGCCCACCATTGCAGGGGCTGACACCACCGTTGGCACCGGACATGACGCGTACCCGGCGGCCGCCACGGCGCCGGAAAGCGGCGCCCTGTGACGGTACGGATCGGAACCAGGGCCAGCAAGCTTGCCCTGACCCAGACGCAGCAGACCGCGGACCAGCTCGCCGCCGTCGGGGGCTTCCCCGTTGAACTGGTCCGTATCACCACCGAAGGTGACGTCAAGACCGGTTCACTCTCGCAAATGGGCGGCACCGGAGTTTTCGTGGCAGCCCTGCGCGATGCGCTCCTGCAGGAAACCTGCGATGTTGCCGTGCACTCGCTGAAGGATCTCCCCACGGGGGCGGCATTGGGCCTCAGCATCGCTGCCACCCCCAAACGGGTGGATGTCCGTGACGTCCTGTGCGCCCGCGACGGCCTCAAGCTGGCCGACCTGCCGCACGGCGCAACCGTAGGCACCGGCTCGCCGCGCCGCGCCGCCCAGTTGCGAGCCACCCGCCCGGACCTGAACGTCCTGGACATCCGCGGAAATGTGGATACCCGCCTTGGCCGGGTGCCCGGACTGCCCGGCAACTCGCCGGACGCACCCGGCGACCTGGACGCCGTGGTGCTCGCGGCAGCAGGACTGGAACGGATCGGACGGCTCGACACGGTCAGCGAGTTCCTTGAGACCGATGTCATGCTGCCGGCCCCCGGCCAGGGGTCGCTGGCGATTGAGTGCCGCACGGCCGATGCTCCCGGCGGGGCCAATTCCACAGGCTCCCAAGGCGTCCTTGCCCAGGCCCTGGCAGCACTCAACGACGACGACACCCGGCTGGCCGTCACCGCCGAACGCGCCGTACTGGCGCGCCTCGAGGCAGGTTGCGCAGCACCGGTAGGCGCCTTCGCCTACCGCAAGGGCAGCATGCTGTACCTCGAAGCAGTGGTGTGCGCCGTGGACGGAACCAAAACAGTGCGCGAGAAGAAGGCGTCCGACGGTCTTACCGAGATCGGCGCGACGCTGCTTGGAATCGAGGTCGCCGAGCTCCTGCTCGCCGCCGGCGCCGCGGAGATCGCGGACCTTGCAGCTTCCTGACGCCCCCGCGGGGGTGCTGAACGGCCGGCGCGTCCTGATCACCCGGAGTGCCGACCGCGCCCGGCCACTCGCCTCGTTGCTCGGCAGCCTGGGGGCCGAACCGCTGGTCCTGCCGCTCATCGACTTCGAGCGGGCCGCGGACCAGCCGGGATTGGACGATGCCCTGGATGCCCTGGCGGCCGGGGCCTTCGACTGGCTGGTGGTCAGCAGCATCACCACGGTGCGCATGCTGGTGGAAAAGGCCGCCGAGCGCGGAACCACACCGGCGGCCCTGGTGCCGGCCGGAACCCGCGTGGCCACGATCGGGCCTTCCTCCCGGCAAACACTGGAAGCCGTGGGTATACCGGTGGCGCTGGCCCCGGTGGACATCCAGTCCGCCGAGGGCCTGGTGGACCTCTGGACCGCCGCTCCCGAGAGCGTGCTCCTGCCACAGGCAGACATCGCAGCCACAGCCCTGCGTGACGGCCTGGCCGCCAAAGGCGCCGCCGTCACGGCCGTCGTCGCGTACCACACCGTGGATTTCCCGGCCCGGCCCGAACTCCGCCTCGCGGCGGAGCCGGCGCCCGCCGTCGGCGGTGCCGTCCATGAGGCTCCACGGGAGCTCAGTCCGTCCCAGGCCAGGCGCGAGCTCGACGGCGGGGCGATAGACGCCGTCGTGGCCGCATCACCCAGTGCGGCCCGCCGCATCGCGGCGACCCTGCTCCCGCTGGGAAGTTGCCGTTTCATCGCCATCGGGCGTCCGACGGCGGCTGAAGCTGCCGCGCTGGGCATCCCGGTGGCCGCCACCGCCAAAGTACCCACCCCGGACGGCATTGTGGCCGCCCTGGGCTCCGTATTCGCCAACGAAGGGACCACCCGATGAGCTTTCCGAACCACCGCCCGCGCCGGCTCCGCACCAATCCGGCCATGCGCCGGCTCACCGCCGAGTACCGCCTGGCCCCGGCAGACCTGATCCTTCCGGCGTTCATCCGTGAAGGCATCAGCGAGCCCGTCCCCATCACCTCCATGCCGGGCGTGGTGCAGCACACCACCGAGTCCCTCAAGCGCGCCGCGGCCGAGGCCGTGCGGCTGGGAGTCGGCGGCATCATGCTCTTCGGTGTTCCGGCCGTGCGCGATGCCCGCGGCACCGCGTCACTGGACCCGGACGGCGTGCTCAACAAAGCCATCCGCGACGTCCGTGCCGAAGTGGGCGATGACCTGGTCATCATGGGCGACGTCTGCCTCGACGAATTCACCGACCACGGCCACTGCGGCGTCCTTGACGCCGACGGCTACGTGGACAACGACGCCACCCTGGAAATCTACGGCCAGATGGCCGTCGCCCAGGCCGACGCCGGCGCCCACGTCCTGGGCCCGTCCGGCATGATGGACGGCCAGATCGCCGTCATCCGACAGGCCCTGGAGGAATCCGGCCACAAGAACACCGTCATCCTCGCCTACGCGGCGAAGTACGCCTCCGCCTTCTACGGCCCCTTCCGTGAAGCCGTGGACTCCCAGCTCAAGGGCGACCGCCGCACGTACCAGATGGACGCCGCCAACCGCCGCGAAGCCATCCTCGAGGTGGAACTGGACCTTGAAGAAGGCGCCGACATGGTCATGGTGAAGCCGGCCATGAGCTACCTGGACATCCTGGCGGACGTCGCCGCGATGAGCCCCGTGCCCGTCTCGGCCTATCAGATTTCCGGGGAATACGCGATGATCGAGGCCGCCGCCGCCAACGGCTGGATCGACCGGCGCGGGGCCGTCATGGAGTCCGTCCTCGGCATCAAGCGGGCAGGTGCCGATACCGTGCTGACGTACTGGGCCTCCGAGCTTGCAGGCTGGCTCAAGGAATCCTGACCCCATTCCTGACAGGGCGGGAATGTTTCCGGATGGCCGGTGGTTTGTATGCGTATGCATGAAAATAGCGAGCTTCCCGTGACCAGCCCAATTATCAAAGGCAACCCCACCGCCCCCGTCCCGGCGGACACCATCCTTCTGGGCGTCAGTACGTTCGGTGACGTCGACCTCGATGCAGACGGCGCACCCAAGCACCACGCCCAGGTACTCCGCCAGGTGCTGGAGCAGGCCAAGATGGCTGACGCCGTCGGGCTTCATTCCTTCGGCGTGGGGGAGCACCACCGCAAGGACTTCGCCGTCAGCGCGCCGGAGGTGGTGCTGGCGGCCATCGCCACGGCCACGGAAAAAATCCGGCTGGGCAGCGCCGTGACCGTCCTGAGTTCGGACGATCCCGTCCGCGTTTTCCAGCGGTTCGCCACCCTGGACGCTCTCTCCAACGGCCGCGCTGAAGTGATCCTGGGCAGGGGCTCCTTCACGGAATCCTTCCCCCTGTTCGGCTATGACCTTGGCGACTACGACGTCCTGTTCGAGGAGAAGCTGGACATCTATGACCGCGTGCGGACCCAGAACCCGGTGAACTGGGATGGCCGGACCCGGGCCAGCCTCCGCGGACAGATGGTCTACCCGCACGTTGAAGGGCGCCTGCTTCCCACCTGGATCGGCGTGGGCGGCTCACCGCAGTCCGTGGTCCGGACCGCGTCCTACGGTTACCCGATGGTCCTGGCGATCATCGGCGGGGAGCCGGAACGGTTCCGCCCCTATGCCGACCTGTACCGGCGCACCCTGGCCGAGGCCGGCAAGGAACCGCAGGCACTGTCCGTCCACTCACCGGGCTATGTGGCCGAGACTGACGAACAGGCCCTTGAGGAGTACTACCCGCATTGGCTGGCCACGAGGAACAAAATCGGTGCGGAGCGCGGCTGGGGTCCGGCCGGGCGGGGCGAGTTCGAGGCCGCGGCCGACGAGGACGGCGCACTGTTCATCGGTTCCCCCGAAACAGTGGCCGCCAAGGTGGTCAGGCTGAAGGAAACCCTTGGCGCGGACCGCTTCGAGATGAAGTACAGCAGCGGCACCCTGCCCCACGCCCGGATGATGCGCTCCATCGAACTGTTCGGTTCCAAGGTTGCGCCTCTCGTCGCAGACAAGCTCGCGGACCGCTGACGCTATCGGTCAGGGTGGCCGCCGTAGCCCGCGTGGCGTGGGCTCCGGCGGCACCTTGGGGGATGGGAGAATAGGGGTATGACTCGTTCCGATGCCCTCTTCGCCCGTGCCCAAACCCTGATGCCCGGTGGCGTCAACTCGCCCGTCCGGGCTTTCGGCTCTGTGGGCGGCACCCCGCGCTTTATGGTGTCGGCCAAAGGACCGTACCTGACGGACGCCGACGGGAACGAGTACGTGGACCTGGTCTGCTCGTGGGGCCCGGCACTCCTGGGCCACGCGCACCCGGCAGTCCTGGAAGCCGTCCACGCCGCCGTTGACCGGGGCCTGTCCTTCGGTGCATCCACCCCGGACGAGGCCAACCTGGCCGCCATCGTGCAGGAGCGCGTGCCGGCCGCCGAGCGCGTGCGGATGGTGTCCACCGGCACAGAGGCCACCATGACGGCTGTCCGGCTGGCACGTGGTTTCACCGGCCGCAACCTCATCATCAAGTTCGCCGGCTGCTACCACGGCCACCTGGACGGGCTGCTTGCCGCCGCCGGATCCGGTGTCGCCACCCTGGCACTGCCCGGCTCGGCCGGCGTCACCGAAGCCACAGCTGCCGAAACACTGGTGCTGCCCTACAACGACCTCGCCGCCGTCGAGGCTGCATTTGCTGCTCATGGACCCAACATCGCGGCCGTCATCACCGAAGCGGCCCCCGCCAACATGGGCGTGGTGACGCCCGGGGAGGGCTTCAACCTGGGGCTGTCCCGCATCACCCGTGAGCACGGCGCCCTGCTGATCCTGGATGAAGTCCTGACCGGGTTCCGCACCGGCTACTCCGGATACTGGGGCCTGACCGGCGGCGCACCGGACGCGGCCGAGCCGTGGACGCCGGACCTGCTCACCTTCGGGAAGGTCATCGGCGGCGGCATGCCGACGGCGGCCCTCGCCGGGCGTGCCGACGTCATGGACTACCTGGCGCCCCTGGGCCCCGTCTACCAGGCCGGGACACTGTCCGGTAACCCCGTGGCCATGGCCGCCGGCGTCGCCACCCTGACCCACGCCACGCGCGATGTTTACTCGTTTGTGGACGTCCGCTCGCTGGAGCTCTCCTCGGCAGTGTCCGCCGCCCTGGATGAGGCCGGCGTGGACCACTCCATCCAGTTCGCCGGGAACCTGTTCTCGGTGGCCTTCGGAACGTCAGCCAACGGTGTCCACAACTATGCTGACGCCCAGGCCCAGGAGACCTTCCGGTATGCGCCGTTCTTCCACTCGATGCTGGACTCCGGCGTTTATCTGCCGCCGTCCGTCTTCGAAGCGTGGTTCCTCTCCGCTGCCCATGACGACGCTGCCATGAACCGGATCTTCGACGCCTTGCCGGCCGCCGCGAAAGCTGCAGCAGCCGCGCAGGGCTAGCGCCGCCGTCGGACGCTTAAACCGGAAATCCCCGCCGCCCGGACAATTCCCCTGCCTCTTGCGAGGGGGAGCAGTCCGGGAAGCGGGGATTTTCTGTTGGTGCTAGAGGACGTCGGAGAGGAAGCCCTTCAGCCGGTCCGTTTCAGGGGCGCTGAAGATCTTTTCGGGCGGACCCGATTCCACCACGACGCCGGCATCCATGAACGTCACGGTGTCAGAGACGTTGCGCGAGAAGCCCATCTCGTGGGTCACCACCACCATGGTCATACCGCCCTTGGCCAGGTCAGCCATCAGTGCCAGGACGCCCTTGACCAGCTCGGGGTCCAGCGCCGACGTGGCTTCGTCGAAGAACATCACCTCGGGCTTCATAGCCAGGGCGCGGGCAATAGCGACGCGCTGCTGCTGGCCGCCCGAGAGGTTGGCGGGACGCGCGTCAGCCTTGTGCTTCAAACCCACCAGGTCCAGCTGCTCAAGGGCTTCGGCGCGGGCCTGGTCATTGGGCAGTTTCCGGAGCTTGCGCAGGGCCAGCGAGACGTTATCCAACACGGTCTTGTGCGGGAACAGGTTGAATTGCTGGAACACCATGCCGATCCGCTGGCGCAGCTCGTCCGGGTTGTCCTTCAGGACGGACCGGCCATCCAGCAGGATATCGCCCTGGTCCGGTTCGATCAGCCGGTTCATCACCCTCAGCAACGTTGACTTACCGGAGCCGGAAGGGCCGATGACCGAAGCGGTGGTGCCCTTCTCAACGTGGAGGTCAATGCCGCGCAGTACGTGGTTGTGGCCGAACGAAAGGTGCAGGTTCTTGCCGGTCAGGGTACCGGAGGTGAATTCCGTCATGCCTGAGCCCCCTTGCCGATAGGTGCAGCCAACTCGTCCGGTTCCTTCTTCTCCGGCCGGCCAGTCCGCAGCCGGTTGTCGATGAAGTTCACGAAGTGGGTCAGCGGAACGGTCAGGATCAGATACAACAGGCCTGCGGCAACCAGGGGCGAAAGATTCCCTGTGTTGGCCATGGCATCGTTTCCGATCCGGAAGATCTCCCGGTCCGAAGAAGCCAGCCCCAGCATAAAGACGAGTGAGGAATCCTTCAGCAACGAGATGAACTGGTTCACCAGGGCGGGGAGAACCCGGCGGATGCCCTGCGGCACCACCACCAGGCGCATGGAGTTGCCATAGCTGAAGCCCAAGGCCCGGGAGGCCTCCAGTTGGCCCTTCTCCACGCTCTGGATACCGGAGCGGAAGATCTCACCGATGTAGGCACCGGCAATCAGGGTCAGCGCCAGGATGCCCAGCGGATAGGGGTTGCGGCTGCCGGTGAGTTCCCTGGCGATGGGGCTCAGCCCGATGCCGATCACCAGGATCACCAGAATGGCCGGAAGGCCCCGGAACAGGTCGGTGTAGATCCTCGCGGCCCAGCGGGCCGCCGGATTCCGGGATATACCCATCAGCGCCAGTGCCAGCCCCAGGAGGGAACCGAGGATGCCCGATGCCACGGCCAGGATCAGGGTGTTCGGCAGGCCCACCATGAGGAGGGAGGGAATGACTTTCGCCATTTCCTCCCAGTTGAGGAACGTATCACCTAGCTGCTCCAGGAGATCCATACGCGGTGAGGCCCGGGTCAGCTCTGGGGAACCGTGGCAGCCTTGCTGCCCGGCTTCCAGTCGGCGGGGGTCTCGCGGTCCGGGTACCATTCCTTGGTCAGCTTGGACCAGGTGCCGTCAGCAATCACGGCATCCAGGCCGGAGTTCAGGGCGTCGATAAGGGCCTTGTTGTCCTTGTTCACTGCGTAGGCCGTGAAGTTCTGGGTGTTCACCACGGATTCGGCGATGACAGTGCCGTCGCCGTCCTTGACCTGGCCGCTGGCCTGCTGCGAGGGTGCTACCCAGGCATCGATCTGGCCGTTGCGGACGTTCGCGTAAACGGTGGCGTAGTCCGGGAAGCGGACCGGCTCAAGCTTCAGCGTGTTGGTGACGTAGTCGTCCTGGACGGTGCCCTGAACCACACCGATGCGGACGTTGGCGTCGAGGTCGGCGAAGCCCTTGACGTCGCTGTCCGTCTTGGCAACAACGGCCATAAAGCCGAAGTCATAGCCGTTGGTGAAGCCCACGTTGGCACGGCGGGCATCAGTGGTGGAGATCGAGGAGGATCCGACGTCGAACTGTTTGGTCTGTACCTGGGACAGCAGGGCGGAGAAATCCGTGGCAACGAACTCGACCTCAAGGCCAAGCTTGCCGGCGATGGCGCGCAGCAGTTCGTTGTCGTAGCCGGTGAACTTGCCCGACGGGTCAATGAAGATGTTCGGCGGTGCGTCTGAGAGCGTGCCCACCTCGAGCTTGCCGTCCGTGTTCAGGCCAAGCTTGGTCTTGTCGATCTGGTCGAGCGGGGTGACGTCGGCGGTGGTGTACTTGTCCAGCGTCTGCTGGTCGCTGCCTGCGAGGGCGTCGGTGGGTGTGCCGGTGGGCTGTGCAGTCCCTGAGCCGCAGGCGGCCAGTGAGAGCGCCAGGGCAACCGCGACGGGCACGCTGGCCAGCCACTTCATGGCTTTAGTCTTCATGTGAAAGTCACTTTCATCTAAGTCTTAAGTTCAACCGGGCCGAAAAGGCTTCGCGTGTGGCGTAGGGAGCCTTGCTCCCACAATGCAGGCCGGCCGGGCGGGATTACCGCTGAACTTAATCATCTCATTTCCCGGTTTTTGTCATTTCACACGAAGTAATGGTCGCTGTGACGAACGAATTCCGAATATTGAGCACTATTGAACAGATACTGAACACCAAATGAGTCGACATTTAACAGGGAGCCGAATCTGAAGGAGTTAGTCGTGCCGCTCTCACTTTGTGGCCTAAGGGTGAGTTAGCTCTCAGCTAGAAGTCCCCGCGCCCGCCGTCTTCCGGCGGCAGGACCGGCCATTCGCCCTCGATCACGGCTGCAGGCTTGGTCTTTCGGAGGTAATTCTGGAAGTCCGCGGCCTGGCTGACGGCCCAGTCCTTCTGCAGTTCGTGAAGCTGGCTGGCAGGCATCTTGAGTTTGGGGAATTTGATGGCCATGGCATCAAGCATCCGGAGCGTGGCCAGGGCATCCGCCGCAGACGTGTGGGCGTTGTCCAGGGAGATGCCGTATTCCTCGCACAGTGCCGTCAGGGTGCGCTTGCCCTTCCGGTATCTGTCCACCTGCTTGTTCATGATGTAAGGATCCAGAACCGGGAACCGGGTCAGCTGCCGGACACCGTGGCGGGCGGACTCCGCGGCGAGGACCGTGAAGTCGTAGCTGGCATTGAAGGCGATAACCGGAATACCGGCGTCGAACAGTTCCTGCAGGACGGTGGCGAGCTCGCCCGTGACCTCGCCGGCAGGCCGGCCCTCACGCCTGGCCTGCTCGGTGGTGACTCCGTGGACGTCACTGGCTTCGGCCGGGATTTCGACACCCGGGTCAGCGAGCCACTCGTGTTCCTTGATGACCTCGCCCTTATGGTCCACCACCGTCACCGAGGCCGTGACAATCCGCGCAGCACGCGAATTCCGGCCGGTGGTTTCGAGGTCGAACGCTGCACGGGGGAGGGTGTTCCAGGTGGTCATGCTTCCACGCTACCGGCGGGCACCGACAGGATCGGGGAACGCCACTGCGGCTAATCTGGATCCATGCGGATTGAGTACGTCGAGGCGGTGCTGGCGGTTGTGGAGCTGGTTCCCTCGGGAACCGCAGTGGCCTACGGGGACGTGGCCGAGCTCCTGGGGTCCGGCGGCCCCCGCCAGATCGGGCGTGTGATGAGTCACTACGGCAGCGACGTTCCCTGGTGGCGGATTCTCAAATCCAACGGCCAAGCCCCCGAGGGTCACGAGGCCAGGGCTCTCCGGCACTATCTGGCGGAGGGGACGCCTCTCCTGGGTGATCACGTGGGCTACCTCAATATCGGGGAGGGCCGGTGGCGGGTGGACCTGACGGCGGCCCGCTGGGCACCGGGCGAGGACGATTTTGACCGGATTGATGCCATTGCGGAGCAACTGGAGCGGCGGCTTCACAGATTGTCAGTAGCTGATGATGGAATGTCTGTGTGACCGCAACTATCCCCGATGTCGAACCCCTTGACAGCTCCCACGGCGACTCTGAGCCGAACTTCGGCGCCGGCCGTCCCGGCGGGACCGGCCTGCGCCTGCTTCCGCCCCGGCAGGTCCACGCCGCTGTTCCGGTGTTGTCGGCGGACCAGGCGGCCGCTGTCGAGGTTCCGCACGGTTCGGGTCCGGTGCTGGTTCCCGGCGCGCCGGGAACCGGCAAATCCACGGTGCTGATCGAAGCTGCAGTCCGCCGCGCCCTGAAGGACGGAGTGGATCCGGAACGCATCCTGATCCTCGCTCCGGGACGCCTCGCCGCCGACTCGCTGCGCGACCGGTTCACTGCCCGGCTGGACAGAAGCCTGAGCACCACACCGGCCCGGACATGGGCCTCGTACGCGTTTGACCTGATCCGCCGGGCCAAGGCAGAAGGGATCCTTCCGCTTCCGCGGCAGCCGCGCCTTCTTTCCGGCCCGGAGCAGGACCTCATCATCAGGGAACTCCTGGAAGGCCACCGCATGCCGGGCCTGGAACTTCCCTGGCCCGCCGATCTGGAAGCGGCACTGGAAACCCGCGGCTTCCGCCACGAGGTGCGGCAACTGTTCGACCGCATCATCGAATCGGGCCGGACCGCAGAGGATCTGGCGGAGCTGGGCCGTGCCTGCGGACGGCCGGACTGGCTTGCTGCTGCGGCACTGTACGCCGAGTACCGGGACGTGTTGGACCTGCGGATGCCCGAGGCTTTCGACCCCGCCGGGATCATCACCACAGCACGGCAGATCTTCCAGGATGCCCCTGAATTCCTGGCGGCGGAGCGCGATCGCCTCCAGTTGGTACTCGTGGACGACATCCAGGAAGCCAACCCGGCCGTTTTTGAGCTCCTTGCTGATGTAGCCGCGGGCAAGGACTGCTACGTGGCCTTCTCTCCGGACACCGTGGTGCAGGGCTTCCGCGGGGCCAGGCCGGATCTCGTCGCGGACCTGCCGCAGCTCCTTTCCGCTGAAAGCAGCGTCCTCGAACGGCCGCTCTGGCACACCCACCGGCACGCACCCGCCATCGCCGAGGCATGGCTCGGCGTCGCAGGACGGATCTCACAGCGCGCCGGAGGCCGGCTGGCCCGGCGGCTCGAGCAGCCCCAACATCAGGCCCCTGCACCGCACGGGTCCGTCGCCGCCGTCGAACCCCGCACTGGGGCTGCGGGGACTGTGGAAGCCCACCTGGTCCCTTCGCCGGTCCACGAACTGCGCTACGTTGCCCAGCGCATCCTGGACCAGCACGTTAACCACGGCCGCGATCTCGGGGAGATCGCCGTGATCGTGCGCAACGGCGGGCAGCTCAGTGAGCTGCAGCGTTACCTGACAGGCCAGGGAATTCCGGTGCGGGTCCCGGTGGCTGAGTCCGCTGTCCGCGACGAAGTGGCCGTCCGCCCGCTGCTGGATGCCTATGCCATTGCGCTGGATCCCGCGCAACTGACGCCCGAGAGCGCCGTCGCGCTCCTCACGTCCCGGATCGGCGGCGCCACATCCATTGAACTTCGCAGGCTCCGGCAGTCCCTCCGGCAGGAAGAGCTGCTGGGCGGCGGAGGGCGCACCAGCGATGCATTGCTGGTGGAGGCTCTTTTGGAGCCGGGGGCATTGGGGACGCTGGGCATGGAGGGCCGCGCCGCCCGTCGTACCGCCCGCATGATCCAGGCCGGACGGGCAGCGGTGGCCGAGCCAGGCGCTAATGCCGAGTCGGTGCTCTGGGCGCTCTGGCACTCCACCGGACTGGCCACGGCGTGGACGGAATCTGCGTTGTCCGGGGGATCCCACGGCGCGCGGGCGGACCGGGACCTCGATGCCATGATGGCGCTCTTCCACACCGCCGAACGGTACGTGGACCAGATGCCCGGCGCGGGCCCTGAGCAGTTCCTCGAATACCTCCTGAACCAGGAGCTGCCCATGGACACACTGGCTGCACGGGCCCAGGTGGATGACGCGGTTGAGCTGATGACGCCTGCCAGCGCTGCCGGACGGCAGTGGCCCGTAGTCATCGTCGCCGGGCTGCAGGAAGGCGTCTGGCCCAACACACGGCTCCGTGGTGAGCTTCTGGGCAGCAGCCTGTACGCCGACGCAGTTGAGCATGGCGTCAGCTACGCGCTGCAGCTCGACCCCCTGAGCCGGCTGCGCGAAATCCGCTACGACGAACTCCGGAGCTTTTCCACGGCGGTTTCCAGGGCCTGCGAGATCCTGATTTGCACGGCCGTCTCGTCAGAGGATGACCAGCCGTCATCATTCCTGGACTACGTCGCGCCACTTGAACCTGGAGTCGAGGGCAGGGGTTTCACGGCCGTGGAACGGCCCATGAGCCTCCGTGCGCTGGTGGCAGAACTTCGCCAGTACGCCCAACTGGACGGAAAATACGAGCCCGAAGCCACCGAGGCAGCCAGGATCCTCGCGCGGCTCGCGTGCGCCGAACCTCCCGTCCCCGGCGCGCACCCGGGCAGCTGGTGGGGCCTCTCCCCACTGTCTTCGTCAGATCCGGTTGTTCCCCCCGGAGGGACCGTCTACGTCTCACCCTCGAAAGTGGAATCAGTCCAGAAGTCCCCGCTTGACTGGTTCGTCCAAGCCGCCGGGGGAGAGGCCGCCACCGATTTCGCCCGCAGCCTGGGCACGCTTGTCCACGCCATCGCGCAGGATATGCCGGATGCCTCCGGAGGCGAGTACGTGGCAGAACTTGTGCGCCGGTGGCCCACGTTGGGCATGAAGGACAACTGGGAGGGCAAACTGGACTTCCAGCGCGCCGAAACCATGGTGCGCAAGCTCGCCCAGTACGTCCTGGTCATGCGCAGCGAAGGCCGAAGCCTGCTGGGGGTGGAACAGGATTTTGAGGTCCGGCTCCCCGACGTAGCTGTGGGCCGGCCCGTGGGCGCACAGGGCGCCGGGACTGATGCGCCGAACACTGCCGACGGCGGCCAGGAACCTGGCAGTGAGGGCGCCGCAGCCGTTCCACGTGCCGCCGTCCTCCGAGGCCAGGTTGACAGGCTCGAGATCGATGCCGAGGGAAGGCTGGTCATTGTGGACCTCAAGACGGGCAAGCGCCAGCCAGGGAAAACGGAGCTGTCGAAACATCCGCAGCTTGGGGCTTATCAGGCTGCAGTCCTTGCCGGCGGTTTCACGGACGGGCTGCCCTCCGGGGGCTCCTCGGCCGGGGCCGCACCGGGAGGTGCCGTGCCGGGCGGGGCGGTGCTGGCACAGCTGGGGACCGCCACCAAGACTCCCGGAATCCAACAACAGCAACCCCTCGATCCGCAGGAGAACTGGGCATTGGACATGGTTACCGGGGCAGCCGCGGTGATGGCTGGCAACAGTTTCGAGGCACGGCACGATCCAACAAAGAGCGGTCACGGCGGCCACGGCTGCAGGCTGCCGGAGGTTTGTCCCCTGTGCGTCCGCGGAAAGCAGGTCACAGAATGAGTCCGCACTCCCACCTTGCCGAGGCCCCCGCCACCGGGGTGCCCGCAGCTGGCGCCCGGGCTGTCGGTGCCCCGGCTGTCGGTGCCCCGGAACCCGGAATTACCTCGCCGGGGCGCCAAACCCCCGAGCCCCTGTTCAGCCCCGAGGAGCTCTCCAGGTTGCTCGGGGAAAAGAACACGCCCACTCCCGAACAGTCCGCCATCATCTCCTCGCCGCTGGCCCCGCGGCTGGTCATCGCGGGAGCCGGATCCGGCAAAACCGCCACCATGGCCGACCGCGTCGTGTGGCTCGTCGCCAACGGCTGGGTGCGGCCTGAGGAAGTCCTGGGTGTCACCTTTACCAGGAAGGCAGCCGGTGAGCTGGCCACACGCATACGGTCCAAACTGGCCTCACTGCAGCGAATTGCCGCCCAGGACACCCGGCATGCCGTCTTCCCCGAGGGGCTCCTCAGCACAGACGCTCTCGAACCCAAAGTGTCCACGTACCACTCGTTTGCCAGCGGCATCGTGTCGGACTACGGGCTGCGGCTGGGTGT
>NZ_QAIQ01000587.1 GCF_003061105.1 Arthrobacter sp. HMWF013 | reverse complement strand
TCGCCGATGTAGCGTTCGTCGCCGAGCCAGGTGTCCTCGGGCCCCCAGAAGATTTCCTCGGGCTCCCACACGTCCTCGCGGCCGAAGGCGAAGCCAAAGGTCTTGAAGCCCATCGATTCGAGGGCCACGTTGCCCGCCAGCACCAGCAGGTCGGCCCACGAGAGTTTCTGGCCGTACTTCTGCTTGACGGGCCACAGCAGCCGCCGGGCCTTGTCCAGGTTGGCGTTGTCGGGCCAGCTGTTGAGCGGGGCGAACCGCTGGCTCCCGTCGCCTGCGCCGCCGCGGCCATCGTAGACGCGGTAGGTGCCGGCCGCGTGCCAGCTCAGCCGGATCATCAGGCCGCCGTAGTGGCCGAAATCGGCTGGCCACCAGTCCTGGGAGGTGGTCAGGACCTGGATGATGTCCTGTTTGAGCGCCTCGACGTCGAGCTTCTGGAATTCTTCGCGGTAACTGAACGTGGAGCCGAGCGGGTTGCCGGCCGGCTGGTGGGCGTGAAGAACGCTGAGATCGAGTTGGTTCGGCCACCAGTCAGCGACGGTCCGCGGCCGGTGCGCCTTGGGCTCCGGCGAGTCGATGGCAGGGTTCTCACTCTCGCTGCCGCGCGACGTCGCGCTGTCGTGGGCAACCGGGCACCCACCCTCAACTTTGCTGTCCAGGCCCTGGGCGCTTCCCGGGGTGGGAACAGGGGGGTGTTCCTGGCTATCGCTCATGTGCTTCCTTCCATATGGCCGAGGCCGTGGACGGACTCGGGCGGCCGGTTCAACGTTCCCATTTGAACATAGACAGGTGGGCTGGGGGAGGGGTCAGTTGCGGCGTCCGCTCAGATCACGACGACTAGCCTTTTCAGCCAATGAAATTCGCCGACGGAAAGGGCGGAAAGCTGGGCAAGTCTATTCACATGATCCCTATTGAGCCGCGCTGCCGCGTCATCATCGACAACGACTGGGCGGGTGATCCCGACGGGCTGATAGGACTGGCCCATCATGCTCTCTCGCCGGCGAACCGAATTCTTGCGGTCACAAGTTCGTTGACCAATCCGATGTTTGGACCGCCGGAAGGCATGGCCAAGGCAGGGGCCGACCTGGCGGAGGACCTGCTCCGCGTCATGGACTACGCAGACAGGCCAACTGTCCATGCGGGCCCTGACTCCCAGTTCACCGGAGAAACCCGCGCGACGGCCGCTGCCCGTGCCATCATTGACGCGGCCGGGGACGTCGGCGAACTTCCGCTGCTCCTTGTGTGCGCCGGCCCCCTGACGAACGTTGCTGACGCACTTCTTCTGGAACCGGAGCTTGCATCCCTGATCACGCTCGTGTGGGTGGGCGGCTCGGCCAGTGGCGATAATGCTGACGAGTACAACTACTTCACTGATCCTGCAGCCGCAGAATTCGTCCTGGCTGATCAACGCCTCGACATCTGGCAGTTCCCGTCCGAAACGTACCGCCGGCTCGTGGTTTCTGTCGCCGAACTGGATCAGGCGCTGAAAAATCAGGCCCGGCAGGCATGTGGCTATGGGACGTGTTTAACGGCCTGAAGGTCCCTGACTTCGTCAAATTTGGCCCGCTGTGGTGTCTGGGGGACAGCGCTCCCCTCATCGTCACAGGCCTTGGTGACGTTACGTCGTCGTTCGAGCAAACGAGCGCATCACCAGGCCGAAGAATGTACACTAGCGTCGATTCGCGGCTGGTCATCGCCGACTTCTTTGCCCGGATGGAGTTGCACGCCGGGAGGCAGGCGAGGAATGAGCGCGTCGGGACGCTTTAACGTAAGCGGGCGACGGCGGGACGTCCCGCCGTCGGCCCTTCACGTTGAGTGCCACTTGCGTTAGCCCGCCGAAGGGCCTACTTGTTTGCGTTGGCTCCGACGGTCTCTCGCTCCCGTGCTTCGGTCATTGCCTGCGCGTCGGTCGCGTCGGCCTCGAGGTCATCAAGCGACTTGCCCTTGGTATCGGGGGACAGGAGGGCGGCCAGGGCGGCGACGGCGCAGATTCCGAAGGTGGTCAGCCCGATAACCAGTGGGACGTTGGTGGACCCCGGGGGAGCGATGGCGGTGAAGATGCTCGGGAAGAACGAGGCGATCATGAGGCCCAGGTTCTGCGACACCGCGAACCCTGTCACGCGGATCCGCATGGGGAACTGCTCCTGGAAGAACGTGGCGAAGGTGGCGTTCCACATCTGGAAGAAGATGCCCTGGACAATCACAATGCAGACGAAGACCAGCGCCAGGCTTCCCTGTTCGATGGCCCAAAGGTATCCGCCGGCCAGGACTCCGCCGCCGATGCCTCCGGCCACCATCAGCATCCGCCGGCCGATCCTGTCGGAGAGTGCGCCGAAGAGCGGGATGGTCACCACTGCGGCCACGTTGGCCACGAGGGTCACCCAGAGGAATTCGCTGCTGGTGAAGCCGTTGCCGTAGCCCTCCTGGGTGGCGTAGGAGACGCCGAAGATGAGCGTTGCCATGCCGATCACGTTGGTGAACGTCATGATGACACAGCGGACCAGTACCCAGGGGTGGCTTCGGACGAGGTCGGCGAGGGGGAACCGGGGCTTCGCCTTGCCCGTTTCGGTCTGCGCCAGGTATGCCGGCGGCTCCTGCACGCGGCGGCGGATGATGTAGCCAGCCAGGATCACGAAGGCGCTGAGCAGGAACGGGATGCGCCAGCCCCAGGACTGGAACTGGTCGGCGGGGAGGAAGGCTGCGAGGGGAAGCAGCACGGCAGTGGCAAGGATGGAGCCCACCTGTGTGCCCTGCAGGCTGAAGCTTGCGAAGAAGCCGCGCCTCGCGTCGGGGGAGTGCTCGACGATCATCGCGCTGGCTCCGCCCAGTTCGCCGGCGACAGCGAATCCCTGGATCAGGCGGAGGATGACCAGCAGGATCGGTGCCAGGACGCCGACCTGTCCGTACGTGGGCAGCAGGCCGACGGCGAAGGTCGCGAAGCCCATCAGCAGCATCGCAAAGACGAGCACCTGCTTACGGCCGTGCCGGTCACCGTAGGCGCCCAGGACAACCGCGCCGATCGGACGGGACACATAACCCACTGCGTAGGTTGCCAGCGAGGCGATGATGGCCACGGTCTTGTTCTCGGACGGGAAGAAGATGGCGGGGAAGATCAGCGTCGCAGCCAAGGAGTACAGGGCGAAGTCATAGTACTCAAGTGCGCTTCCGATCCAGCCGCTCATCGCGGCTTTCTTTGGATCCCGCTGGCCGGCGCCGGCTTCTGGGATGGGGCGGCTTTCGCCGGAGGTGGTGCTCATGGTGATAAATTCCTTCGTCGTCTTTGGCAAAGAACCGGAACTGTCCGTTCCGGATGGTCGACGTGACCTTGAAGGGTTCAGGAGCTGGGAAAGCCCTTTCCCTTGAATCGTTTCATCAATGGTAGGGCTGTGACCGCGGTTACGTCAACGCGGCACTGCTCGGTGCTGCAACTACGCCCTGCGTGAACCGGCCAACTTCTCCCTCAGGGCCCGGATGAATCCCCAGCCTCCGGACGTAAACTGACCTTCGCACCACCTTTGTGGACACTGTGTCAGGTTGGATCCCATGCTCTGGAAACTGCTTATCGAATACCTGCGGCCGCACCGGCAGCTGCTGATCGCCGTCGTGGTCTTCCAGCTGGCTCAGTCCATCGCGTCCCTCTATCTGCCCACCCTGAACGCGGACATCATCGACGAGGGCGTGGCCAAGGGGGACACCGGGGTCATCCTCAGCCTGGGCGGCCTGATGCTGGCGATCACGCTGCTGCAGATCATCTGCGCCGTGATTGCCGTGTACTTCGGCGCCAAGGCCGCGATGGGTGCAGGCAGGGATTTGCGTGGCGCCATCTTTGCCCGCGTGGGGCAGTTCTCCGAGCAGGAAGTGACCAAGTTCGGCGCGCCGAGCCTGATCACCCGCTCCACGAACGATGTCCAGCAGGTCCAGCAGCTCGTCCTGATGGGTGCCACCATGATGGTGGCCGCGCCCATGCTCGCCATCGGCGGGGTGATCATGGCCATCCGGCAGGACGTGCAGCTGTCCTGGCTGATCGCCGTCGCCGTTCCCGTGCTGCTGATCGGGGTGGGGCTCATCATCACCCGGATGGTGCCGCTGTTCCGGAAGATGCAGAAGCGGATCGACACCGTGAACCGGGTGCTCCGCGAGCAGCTCACCGGCATCCGCGTGGTGCGCGCGTTCGTCCGCGAGGACATCGAGACCGCCCGTTTCGCCCAGGCGAACGACGACGTCACGGACACCGCGCTGCGTGCCGGCCGGCTGATGGCGCTCGCCTTCCCCGTGGTGATGCTGGTGCTGAACGTCTCCAGCGTGGCCGTGATCTGGTTCGGCTCGTTCCGGATCGAGGACGGCTCCATGCAGGTGGGCACCCTCATCGCGTTCCTGAGCTACCTGATGCAGATCCTGATGTCCGTCATGATGGCCACCTTCATGGCCGTGATGATCCCGCGCGCCGCGGTCTCGGCCGACCGGATCGGCGAGGTGCTGGGCACCGAATCGAGTGTCCGCCCGCCGAAGAACCCCCTCAGCAGCGCCGTGCGCCGCGGGGAACTGGAAATGCGCGACGCCGGATTCGCCTACCCAGGTGCCGATCAGCCCGTCCTGTCCGATATCAGCTTCACCGCCAGAGCGGGCCAGACGACGGCGATCATCGGTTCCACGGGCTCCGGCAAGACCACCCTGGTGAACCTTATGCCGCGGCTGTTCGACGTGACATCCGGATCCGTGCGGATCGACGGCGTGGACGTGCGCGAGCTGCACCCGGACCTGTTGTGGGGGCACATCGGCCTGGTCCCGCAGCGGCCCTACCTGTTCAGCGGGACCGTCCGCAGCAACCTGCAGTACGGCAAACCGGACGCCACCGAGGACGAGCTCTGGTCAGCGCTGGAGATCGCCCAGGCCCGCGACTTTGTGGAGGAAATGGAGGGCGGGCTCGATGCGCCCATCTCCCAGGGCGGCACCAACGTCTCCGGCGGGCAGCGGCAGCGGCTGGCCATCGCCCGGGCGCTGGTGAAACGGCCCGAGCTGTACATCTTCGACGACTCGTTCTCCTCGCTGGAC
>NZ_QAIQ01000586.1:2519-6038 GCF_003061105.1 Arthrobacter sp. HMWF013 | reverse complement strand
GATCTGCTCATGCAGGTCCTCCCGCCAGGGGACGCCGGTGTGCTGCATTTCAGCGGCGATCAAGGCGCCCGCCGATTCTGCGGCCAGCAGGAGCTGGAGACGCTTCCTTTTGTTCTCTTCCAGGGCGACGGAGGCGATGGCAGCCTGCTGAGCGGCATATTCGCTGCGCAGATCGGCCAGGGTGAGGCGCGGCGCTGACCCGCGCGCGGGGGATTCAAAGAGCGCTCCCTGGTCTGCCGGCGGGGGCGGCGGCTGGAGGGAACGGGGAGGCTGCTGGGGATCGTCCAGCGTGACTTTCTCCGCATTCATGGCGTACTCGGTGTGGGCCGTGAATTGTGAATGGGCGAGGATATTGCTGCTCAGGCCCAGGTCGTAGCAGCGTTCCAGCTCCACTCCTGCCGCCAGCAGTGCGGGGTACCAGTCCTGGGTACGGTGCCAGATCCAACGGGGCGACGCCTCGCGCGGCCGGTTTTCCAACTGGCGTACGACGCCGGCCAGCTCACCGGTGCTGATCAGCCTCGGTTCAGGGCGGTCCGGGTGCGGAGCGCCGGCTTGCGTCAGCTGCTGGAGGGCTGCGCCGTTGGAGTGGGCGGCGAGCAGCAGATACATAG
Organism: Arthrobacter sp. HMWF013; assembly: GCF_003061105.1. Classification (GTDB taxonomy): domain Bacteria; phylum Actinomycetota; class Actinomycetes; order Actinomycetales; family Micrococcaceae; genus Arthrobacter. The sequence goes on along the minus strand of NZ_QAIQ01000586.1, from coordinate 5,427 downwards.
GTCCAATTCTGCCCTGCGGCAGCGACACTCCTGTGCGGAGGTTGTCCACATAGGGCGGTTGCCCCCTGTTTTCTGCCGCCGGCCGCGGTGGAGAGTTGCTCCATGAGCAGGCACCAGCAACAGCCATCCCCGTCCGAGCGGCCACTTTCCGGGCTGGCGCGTCCGCACGGGCTGGCCCGCCCGCCTGGACGGGACGCGGCGGCAGGTGCTTCTCCAGCCGGACAGGCGGCCGGCGCGTGGCTGCCGGACCACACGGCCGCGGAGGTGCTGCTGGTGACCGGATACGCCGTACTCCAGGGCGAAGTGGAGCGGATCGTCGCGGCCGCCGGTGGACAGCTGCGCGTGGTGGAGGATGTGGGTGATGCCGCGCAATACTGGGACTCCGCCGCCGCGGTGCTGGTGGGGAGCGATATCCGTGAACTGCCGCCGCGTCGGAGGGCACCGGCCGTGCTGGTGGGCCTGAACGGTGAAGGGGACAGCCTCTGGCATCTGGCCGCAGCCCTTGGTGCCGAGCGCGTGGCGGTGCTTCCTGATGCCGCGGCCTGGCTGGCCGAGCACCTGAGCAGGTCCCGTTCGCCTGAGGCCGGCGGGCTTGTGCTTGGCATAACAGGAGGCTGCGGGGGAGCAGGGGCCACCACCGCAGCCATCTGGATCGCTCAGGCCGCGGCCGGACTGGGCGTGCGCGTACTGCTGGTGGACGCGGACCCTTGGGGCGGCGGCCTGGAACTTGCGCTGGCCGCTGAGGAGACTCCCGGGCTGCGCTGGCCTGACCTTGCGGATGCGAGCGGCAGCATCGACGCCGCGCAGCTCGCCGATTCCCTGCCCGTCGCCGGAGGGTTCTCGTTCCTGTCCTGGCCCGGCAGCCGCGACCGCCCGGCGCCCGTCGACGCCACCACCACCGGCGGCGTGCTGGACGCTGCACGGCGGGGCTATGAGCTGGTGGTGGTGGACATCGGCCGCGGTGCCGAGCCCGTGCACACTTTCGCCTGGGACTGCGACCGCATCCTGGTGGTGGTTCCGGCGCAACTCAAGGCTGCGGTGGCAACGGCGAGGCTCCTGCAGGAACTTCCGCCCATTGAAGCGGCCCTCTTGGTGCGCGGCAAGGCCGGTGCTGCCCTGGACAGCGGGCTGATCGCCGGCGCCGTCGGGCTTCCGTTCCAGGGCCGGGTGCCGGAGCTGCGCGGTGTGGTTGCGGCGGCCGAAAATGGGCGGCTCCTGGAGCTGGGCAAGCGACGCAGCGTCAGGCATTTTGCCGCTGCGGTGCTTGACCTGTTCGACGACGAAATACCCGCGGGTGAGCTGCAGTGAGTACGCGGCAGCCTCTCCCGCCGCCGTCCGCCGGCCACCTCACGGGCCAGCGCCGCCGCCAGGCCCGGGTGCTGGATCCCCGGGTTCTGGACGCTGCATTGCTGGAGACCGTCCGGGAATCCGTGATGTCCGACGCCGGACCTGTCACACCCTCCCGCGTTGCGGCGGCGGTGCAGGCCACCGGGAGGCTGCTGGGGACCGCCGGGTCCCTCGCCGCCGTGGAACGTATCAGTGCGGAGTTGAACGGGCTCGGCCCGCTCCAGGAGCTGACCAGGGACGTGCAGGTCACGGACATCTTCGTCAACGCCCCGGACTCGGTCTGGATCGACCGGGGCAGGGGCATCGAACCGGCAGGGGTTTCGTTTTCGGGTGAGGCGCAGGTCCGGGCTTTGGCATCGCGGCTGGTGGCAGCCGGCGGGCGGCGGCTGGATGACGGGTCACCCTGCGTTGATGTCAGGCTCGACGGCGGCTACCGTGTCCACGCCGTGCTGCCGCCCGTTTCAACGGCGGGCACGCTGTTGAGTGTCCGGATCCGGCGGGAGCAGGTCTTCTCCATGGCTGAACTTCGCGCCGGCGGGATGTTCGGGAGCGTGATGCAGGATGTTCTGGAGCGCGTTGTTGAGCAACGGCTGAGCTTCCTCATCAGCGGCGCCACCGGCTCCGGCAAGACCACGCTGCTGTCCACCCTGCTGGGGCTGTGTTCCCCGGCCGAACGGCTCGTCCTGATCGAGGATGCCTCGGAACTGAACCCCGTCCACCCGCACATCGTGTCCCTGGAATCCCGCCACGGAAACCTGGAAGGAGGCGGCGAAGTGGACCTGGGTGAACTCGTCAGGCAGGCCCTGCGGATGCGCCCGGACCGGTTGGTGGTGGGCGAATGCCGCGGGGCAGAGGTCCGTGAACTGCTGACCGCCATGAACACCGGCCACACCGGGGGCGGCGGGACCATCCACGCGAACGCGGCAACCTCGGTTCCGGCGCGGCTGACTGCCCTGGGCGCATTGGCAGGACTGGGGCCGGACGCCGTCCGGCTGCAGGCAGCCAGTGCCCTCGATCTGGTGGTCCATGTGCAAAGGTCCCGCAACGGCCGGCACGTCGGGTGTGTGGGTCTGCTGCAGGACGGCCCCGGCGGGCTTTCCGTGGTTCCGGCTTTGGAAAGCGGACGCGGGCGGCTCACCACCGGGCCGGGCTGGGAACTGTTGTGCGGACGGCTTGGCATGTCCCCCGCTCTGGACACTGTTGTATGAGCGTCCTGCTGGCCACGGTTCTGGTGCTTGCCGCCGTCCTGCTCTTCCGGCCGCCCGGCGGGGCAACGGGCCGTTTTCGCAGGGCAGTGGGTACCACGGAAGCAGGCTATACGGGCGGGGGCCGGTTGGGGCTGGCCCCGGCCGGTTCGGGAAGCGGCAGCAGTTTGGGTGGCTTCAGCGTGGGACGTGTCTTCGCAGGCGGCCCCGGATCAGGGCACAGGTCAGGGCAGCAGCAGGCTGGCCTCTCCCTGACACTTTTGGTCCAGCAGCTCGCCGCGCTGTTGAAGGGTGGGCGCACCCCCGCACGGCTGTGGGACGAGCTGTGGCTTGTCCACGCGGGCCGGGCTGAAGCC
>NZ_QAIQ01000586.1:0-2509 GCF_003061105.1 Arthrobacter sp. HMWF013 | reverse complement strand
CGCGTGGACCGCGGCGGCCGGGCAGTCAGCGTCTCCGGCCGGAGGGCGCCGGGGCGCTCCGGCGCGAGCCTCAGCGCGGGTTCATTGGTGATGCTTGGTGCCGTCAGGGCAGCCGCCCACCGGGGATCGCCGGTGTCAGCGGCGATCAGGAATTCCGTGCACCCGGCCTTCGCGCGCAACGATGGCAGGGAATCCCGGATCTGGTGTGAGCTGGCTGCGTGCTTTGACATCGCCGAAGCCAGCGGCTGTCCATTGGCCGATGTCCTGACGCGGTTTGCCGCCCAACTCGAAGTCGAGGACGACGCCGAGGCCGCGCGGCAGACGGCGCTTGCCGGGCCCAAAGCGACAGTCACCCTCCTGACCTGGCTTCCGCTGATGGGCCTGGGACTGGGAATGGCCCTGGGCGTCGATCCGCTGTCCATCCTGATCGGGACGCCGCTGGGTATGGCGGCTTTCGCGGCGGGAGCGGCACTGACCGTCGCCGGAAGAGCCTGGTCCGCCCGTCTGGTCCGCTCGGCTGCCGGGGCCGCCGGGGCGGGGCCAGCGTGACGGCGGCGATTCTGCCCGGGCTGGTTCTCAGCGTTGTTCTGGCCGTCGCCGCCTGGCTGGCCTTTTCCGGACCTGTGCGCGTGCGGCTGCGCCTGCTTGGACTGGGCAGTCAGCCAGGCCGCGAGGCGCGCACGGACCAGGCCTGGAACGGGCAGGGTGCAGGCGACTTGGCTGGCCAAGGCGGCGGACATCACGGCTTGCACGATCCGGCCATGATGCTGGAACTCATAGCCGCGATGCTGGACGCAGGCTCAGGGATCGGCCGCTCGCTGGAACTGGTGGCGGCCTCGGCATCAGCGGATTACAGCCGGGCGCTGCGGCCGGTGGTTTCGGCGCTCGCCATTGGAGCTGACTGGGAGACGGCCTGGCGCAGTTCCGAGGTGCGGTTTCCTGAGATCCTGGAGTTGCGGGATGCATTGGGGTTTGCTGCGCTGACGGGTGCGCCATCGTCGGCCATCCTTTATGCGCAGGCAGCCAGGCTCCGCCGGGAAAGTTTCCGCGCAGCTGAAAAGCGGGCGGCCTCGCTGGGGGTGAAGCTCGTCATTCCGTTGGGTTTGTGCTCGCTGCCGGCTTTCATCTGTTGGGGCGTAATCCCCGTTCTCCTGGCACTGGTGCCCTCGGGGTAGCACGTGTGCCCGCGCGGTCCTGGTATCCCGGGGTAGTAGTTTGTGCCCCCGCGCTCCTGGTGCCTTCGGGGTAGTCCTTGTCCCCGACGGGTCCGAAGGGCTGCGGGCCCTTACCAGCGAAGTCAGTTTCCTCCGCGTCTGTCTTCGTCCCAGGGAGGCATCGTATCGAGCGACGGGGCATCGACCCCGTACTTGGCCTGAATCGCTTGACGGATACGCCTGTCGGCCTCGGCGGCCGCTTCAGAATCGTCTTTCCATGTTGAAGAGACACCGAAAACCTCACATACATCCTGTTCGGTGGCACCTGCCCACCAGCGGGGATCCTCGGTCTTGCCCAACCACTGAAGGATCTGGGCCCGCTCACGCTCATACTGGCCCTTGACCAGGGCGATTCTTTCGGCCGGGCCCCTGCGTTGCTGTTCGAGCCGCATGTTCCGCATGAACCCCAGCACCTCCCCCTGCTGGCCGATGACCTGCAGCCTTTCAAGAAGCGTGCGTTCGTCCCCGTGGTCCGTACTGTTGTCCTCGCCCATGGCCAAAGCGTAGTTCCTGTGTCCTGAATCAGCGGTGATTCCTGGCCGGACTTTGCCGCCGACTTTTCCTCCACATCCCCTCCATTCCTGCAGTTTTCCACTTACCCACCGCCTGCCCTTACCGTCGTTGGCCGAGCCGGGAAGAGTCGGATCAGCCGGCAACTCAGCCGGAACACAGGAGGGGAACACCATGACCACCGTCAACCGATATTGCATTGAGTGCCATACCGAATCACACCTAGCCAACGGAGGACTGAGTACTGCATTGTCGAGCGCAGGTGTAACTGCTGCAGATTCAATGAGCGCACGATCAACCGGCCCTGGATCAGCCGGCAATGGATCAACCAGTACGGGATCCACCAGCACGGGCTCAGCCGGCACGGACCCGGCCAGCACAGCTTGGGCCACCACTGAAGAGGGCAGCAACGTGGTGGAGTTCCAAGCCCGGGCGGACAGGACCAGGACCCGCAACAGCTGGCTGCTGGGGTCAGAGGCAGGTATGGCAACCGCGGAGTACGCCATCGCAACACTGGCCGCCGTGGGATTCGCAGGCCTGCTGGTCTTCATTCTCCGCAGCGACGAAGTACGCGGGTTCCTGCTCACGCTCATCCGCACGGCGCTTGCCCTGCCGTGAGCCGGGCGCCGGCAGCGCCACCCCGGAGCCGCCTCAGAACACGGGGGCGGGCGTGGCTACGGTAGCCCGCTCCAGCGGCTCCACCCGCTCCAACCGCTCCACCGGGTCCAGCCGCTCCAACCGCTCCACCGGGTCCAGCCGCTCCAGCGGCTCCACCCGCTCCAGCC
>NZ_QAIQ01000068.1 GCF_003061105.1 Arthrobacter sp. HMWF013 | reverse complement strand
GTGAGAGAGCGTTTGCGGAAAACCCACAGGAAGTGCCAGAGCGTCGAATGGGGAGGCGGCTACTTTTCTACGAGGGTGAGGACGTCGTAGGTGGCGACGATTTCGTCGTTCTGGTTGGTCAGGACGGCATCCCAGGAAACTTCGCCGTACTCGTCAGTCTCGCGCGGGGTGATCTTCTTCGCGGTCAGGGTGACCCGGATGGAGTCCCCGGCGGCCACGGGCGTGATGAAGCGCAGGTTTTCGAGGCCGTAGTTGGCCAGGACCGGTCCCGGCGCAGGCTCCACGAACAGACCGGCTCCCCAGGCCAGCAGCAGGTAGCCGTGAGCCACGATGCCCGGGAAGAACGGGTTGGCTGCCGCGGCTTCCTGGTTGGTGTGGGCGTAGAACGTATCGCCCGTGGAGTTGGCGAACTTGGTGATCTCTTCGAGGGTCACTTCACGGAGGCCGGAGCGGATCGCGTCACCGATGTGGAGGGTTTCCAAGGACTTCCGGAAGGGGTGCGTGCCCTCGGTGTCCACGGTGAAGTTCCGGTCAGCGCCGGTGTGCCACACGCCGGTAACGGCGGTCAGCATGTTGGGCGAGCCCTGGATGGCGGTGCGCTGCATGTGGTGCATCACCGAGCGGATGCCGCCCAGCTCCTCGCCGCCGCCGGCCCGTCCGGGTCCGCCGTGGACCAGGTGCGGTACAGGCGAACCATGGCCCGTTGACGAACGCGCGTCCTCGCGGTTGAGCATCAGGACGCGCCCGTGGTGGGCCGCAATCCCGGTAACCAATTCACGCGCCACAGCGGGATCGTTGGTGCACACCGAGGCCACGAGGGAGCCGCCGCCCCGTGCGGCGAGGCGGACGGCGTCGGACAGGTCCTTGTACCCAATCACAGAGGCGACCGGGCCGAACGCCTCCAGCGAGTGGATCGCCTCCGTCTCGGGATCGTCCCAGCTCAGCACCACCGGGGACATGAACGCGCCTGCTTCCACCACTCCTGTCGCACCATCCAGAGAGGTGACCGACGGCGAATCGAGCGTTCCGTACGCCAGCTCACCGCCGGCGTCGAGCATTGACTGCACGGCGGCGCGGACGTCGGCGAGCTGCTCCACGGAGGCCAGCGCGCCCATGGTGACGCCTTCGGCGCGGGGGTCGCCCAGGACGATGCGCTCCTCCACGCGCTTACCGACGGCGGAAATTACTGCGGACACCAGTTCTTCGGGAACAATGGCGCGCCGGATCGAGGTGCACTTCTGGCCCGCCTTGACGGTCATCTCGGTGACCACGGACTTGACGAAAGCGTCGAACTCCGGGGTTCCTTCCACGGCGTCGGGGCCCAGGATGGCGGCGTTGAGCGAGTCTGTTTCCGACGTGAACCGGACGCCGCCCTGCACCACGTTGGGGTGCGATTTCAGGGACAGCGCGGTGGAGGCGGAGCCGGTGAAAGCCACGAGGTCGCGGTAATCGAGGACGTCGAGGAGCCCGCGGACGGAACCGGAAATCAGCTGCAGCGAGCCCTTGGGCAGGATGTTGGATTCGATGATGGCCTTCACCACGGCCGCGGCAACGTAGCCGGTGGGGGTGGCGGGCTTAACGATGGTGGGCACCCCGGCGATGAAGGCGGGCGCCAGCTTTTCCAGCATGCCCCACACCGGGAAGTTGAACGCGTTGATCTGGACCGCAACGCCGGGGATGCGTGTGTAGATGTGTTCGCCGGCGAACGAGCCGTCCTTGGACAGCACCTCCATGGGGCCGTCCACCACCACCTGGGAGTTGGGCAGCTCGCGCCGGCCCTTGGAGCCGAAGGTGAACAGGACGCCGATTCCGCCGTCGATGTCGATCATGGAGTCGATCTTGGTGGCGCCGGTCTGCGAAGAGAACGTGTAGAAGTGCTCGCGGCGGGCGTTCAGGTACTGCGCGAGTTCCTTGAGCTTGAGCGCGCGCTGGTGGAAGGTCAGCTTGCCCAGTTCCTCCTGGCCGACCGTGCGGCCGTAATCGACGACGGCGGCCAGATCCAGTCCGTTGGTGCTCACCTTGGCCAGGATTTCGCCGGTGCTCGCATCCCGGACGGGGACAGCGTCAGCGGCAGCACCGGCGTCGGGAGTCCACCACGAGTCCTGGATAAAACTGGGAACAGTCTCGACGGTCTCGAGAGTGGCTTCGGCTGTTGCAGTGGTGGTCATCGTTGACGGGTCCTTCCAACGCGGGGCAAACACACACGGCCAGCGCTTTACTGACCGTTCGTTCGGTAACATGTCTACAGTACATGACTGCGCCGTCCTGCACACTGGAAGTTAGGCTTTGCGAGCACCCACCGTCAATCCCCCGAGGAGACTTCATGACCAAGGAATCACCGGACAGATCCTCCCTGCGGACCTGTGGAAGATCACCCTGGGCGAGCTCGACGAGAAAATGGGCGTGAAAATCGTCGAGGAATCCGTGGAACGCGTGGTTGCCACCATGCCTGTGGAGGGCAACCGGCAATCGTTCGGGCTGCTGCACGGGGGCGCATCGCTGGCCGTGGGCGAGGCTGTGGGCTCCTGGGCCGCGGTCATCCACGCCAGCACCATGGGCAAAACCGCCGTGGGCGTGGACGTCTCCGCTACCCACCACCGTTCCGCCCGCGACGGCCAGATCACCATCACCGCCACACCGATCCACCTCGGCGGCACGCTGACCACGCACGAGGTCCTGATTACCAACGATTCCGGCCAGCGCCTGTGCACGATGCGCATCACCAATCTGCTGATGAAGCGGAAGCAGTAACCCCTCCGTTGCTCTATCAGGTTTGGTTCTCAAACGGGTGGCAAAGCACCCAAAAGTGATAGATCAACGGTGGTGTGGCGCTGCCCGCTTCCGACGCCGGGACAGCGCCAGCAGTGCGCCGCCGGCAACGAGTGCCAGGGCGGCCAGTCCGCCGGCCAGCAGCAGCCCGGAAGCCCCGGTTTCGGGCAGGTTTTCAAGCCGGGGACGGACGACGACGGCGGCGTCACCCGCCGGGGACACCGCACCGTGGGAGGCCGGAACGGCAGCCGGGGCTGGCGCTGGCGCCGCGGGGGCGGCAGTCGCCGTTCCTGCGACCGTGGCTTCCGTGCTTGGGGACGCTGCAGGCGTGGGGGCGAAAACGAACGCGGAGGCGCCGGATGCGCTGAAGCCGTTGACCGTTTCGGCTGTGAAACGCAAGGACCCGCTGACCGCAGGCGCCGCAAAAGACCAGGCGCCGGCGTCGTCAACGGGAACCTCAAAGGGTGCCTGGCCTTCCACGGTGATCCTGACCGTGGAACCTTCCGCCACCGCCGACGCCGGGGCGGCGGGCACCTGGCCGGTGATGGTCTGGCCGGCGCCGAACGTTCCGCCGGGGGCGGGCGACGTGACAGCCGGCTTGTTGAGGAAGAGTTCAAGCTCCACTCCGCCGGGGATCTCCCTGACGGAATCCACGAAGGTCGCAGCCAGGGCCCGGGTTTGAACGCCGGAGGAGGTTTCGGAACCAATGTGGGTGCCCACGGCATAGTTGCCGCTGATCCAGGGACCGCCGGAATCGCCGCCGGACGACTTCACGGACAACGAATCAAAGGCCCGGACAGCGCGGAGATCGTTGTCATAAAGCGGCGGCAGGCTGTTCCGCCCGGGCATCAACCAGATCCCGACCGAATCGACCGTTCCGCACTTCCAGCCCGTTGTCCGCCCGGACCGGCAGACGGGCTGACCCTGCACCGGTGCCGTGCTCCCGATGACCTTCACAGACGTGGGATCTGGGTTTTCGGCGTCATCCCATCGGAGGGCACTGGGTTCGAGGCTCAGGTCCTGCCGGATCTTCTCGACCACCGCAATGTCCGTGCCCACCGTGGCCGGGTCTGAGGTGGCTACGGAGTTGTCCACGCCGCCGAACTGGCTGAAGCCGAATTTCCCCAGCGGGGCGAGGGGCCGCACCAACGGATTTTTCCAGCCACCGGCCGGCGACGAGGTGGCGGGCTCGAGGTCGGCGGCCTTCGCCAGGCCGTCTTCGGTGCAGTGTCCGGCCGTCAGCACCAGCGGCAGTCCGGTAGGGCCGAAGGCGGAGAACCCGGCCGAGCAGATGGCCAGATTGTCGGCAAAGTAGCCCTGCCCGCCGAAGTAGCTCTCCTCGGTTTTGAGCGAGGCACCCGTTTCGAGCTGCACGTTGGAGTAGCGGGCCGCGAACTCTGCCGGTGACGCGGTGCCGGGGGCCGCCACTGTTGCTTCCGGCGTGGTGGGCTGTGGCGCATCCGGGATGCCCGGGACGCCCGACTCGGGAGTGGAATGGGCTCCCGTGCGGATCACAAAGTGCCCGTCGGTGAAGACCACAGCCTGCAGGCCGGCAGTGCCAACGTCCCGCACGTACTCCTGGAACAGCTGATCAATGTCTCGGGCAGAACGGCCGGGGGCAGGTGCGATGGTTGCCTCAGCCGACGCTGCTGGTGAAGCGTCGGGAGCTGCTGCTGAGGATGGCTCTGAAGCTGAAGGTGCCGCCGGGGTTAACGGTTCGGCCGGAGTGGCCACTGGCCTGAGGACGAAATCGGCAGGACCTGACTGGTTCAGCTCGTCCACCCTCGCCTGCAGCGCGGCCCCCGAACCTTGGACGACGATCCTGCCCTCTGCCAGGCTGATCCCCACATAGCCGGGCAGTGAGTTCAAAGAGGCCGCAGCCTCGGCTGCCCGCTTGCCCAACTGGCCGGCGGCCTCGAATTCCCCGGGGGTAAGGCCAAGATCCCGGGCGACAGCCTCGGTGAGGCCCGCTGCGCTGAGGTTTGCAGTGCTGAGTCCTGCAGTGCTGAGTCCTGCCGCGCTGACCCCGGAACCTGCCGTCGTCGAGCTTTGCGTCCCGTCTGACTCAGTGGCAACCGCAGACGCCGGCACCGCCCCCAAACCCAGGGCCAATGCCATGCCAGCTGCCGCTGCGGCTCCAAGAATGCGTTTCATGCCGGTTGCCGTCCCCTTAGTCCTACTCATCTGCATCGCTCCGCCGCGCCACGTAGGCGGCCACCACCGCGGCCACGCACAAAATTGCTCCGCCCACCATCAGGAAAACCTGGCCGGGGAGCCACTCGCCGGGAACGGTGCCGTCCCCCAGCCCGAAGTTTTCCTCAGAGCTTCCGAGGTTGGAGTCCAGAACCGCCCACAACGGGCCGCCGACAAGCATCACCACACCGGCCACCGCGAGCCCCGCGGCAACGTACTTCAGGGGGCTCACCGGCTTCAGCGGGCTCACAGGCTCACCCGGCTGCCGAGCAGGGTCTGGACAGCAGCAAGGTCAGCCTGCGACAGTCCGTTTTTCAGCAGGAACGAGCGGGTGCCCAGCTCGCGGGTGAACTGCACCACCGTCCGTCCGCGTTGCTCCAGCAGGGGGTCGAGTTGGTCGTTTTCCATGTAACGTTCGCGCGCGTGCGGTGGGCCATGGGTCCGGTAGCGTTCGTTGATGCCGCGGGCTGCCTTTGCGTAGCCGCTGGCGATCTGCTCGTCGGAGTCGCCGGCAAGGTCCTGCAGCATGGCCGCCACCATCCCGCTGCGGTCCCGGCCAGCCGCGCAATGAATGACCACCGCGCCCGGGGCCGACGCAACCGCGCGGAAAACCTCCACGAATTTCTCCGGGAAGAGGCGGACATTATGAAGATAGTGGGCGGGATCGTTGAGGTAGGGCCCGCACACGTCGGTGAGCCGGGGATCGTCCGGGACTTCGGTCGGGGCGGAGACAATCCTGATACCGGACCAGGCCGATTCAGCCACGGACGGATCGGTGTCCCGGCGCTGCGCCTCATGGGAGTTACGGAGGTCCACCACCGTGCGGACGCCGTCGTCGTACGCGTTTTGCCAGCCCGTTTCGGTGAGCCATTCGCGGCGGCCCATCCGGAAGACGCCGCCGGCGACGTGCCACGCATTCACGGCACCGTCCCAGCCCATGGCTCCCCCAGATTTCTCCATCCGCACAGCTAACCACACCGCCGCGGCCGCCTGCACGCGCGGGGCAGGTACACGGGGCAAGTAGCGGCGCAGAAAAACACGTACACGGTTCCCGTGACCGGCCCTTGCGGAAGGCGTACGGTGACTGTTACATGCCTGTCTCAGTTTGTTCGGTTTGATCATCTAAAGGGGAAATACGATGGCAGCTTCAGCAGTACGACGGCGGCGCTCGGCCTTAGCGGCCGGTGTCGCCACTCTTGCAATGACCCTGAGTCTCGCGGCACCAGCGCAGGCAATAGACAAATACGACTACTACGTGGCCCTGGGCGACTCCTACGCCGCCGGGGTGGGTGCTGGGGCTTACGTCGACAGCACTTGTGGCCGGAGCGCGAACGCCTATTCAGAACTCGCGGATGACCTCAAATCCGTGAAGGTCACCACCAACGTGGCGTGCGGCGGCGCGACGACCGAGATCGTGGTGAACAGCCAGCTCGGAGTGCTGGACTGGAAGACTGACCTAGTAACCATCACTGCCGGCGGCAATAACCTGGACTTCGGGACACTCGCCGCCGCTTGCGCGACCGCTCTCGTCGGCTACCCAGCCAGCCCTGAATGCACGGCTGCCGCGACCAACGCGATTATTGAAGGAGAAAACGGACAACTGGCCGGCGAGGTAGGCAACATGATCCTCAGCGTCCACGCCGCTGCGCCCAACGCCAGAATTGTAGTGACCGGCTACCCCTACATCCTGGAGCCCTTACCGGCCAGCCAGACCGATCCGACGTCCTTCAATGCAGTGGCCACTCGGCTGATTAACGGCCTGAACGGCTCCATTGAGTTGGCCGCCACCACAGCGGCGGGCACCTTCGGAGTCGACGTGACATTTGTCGGAGTCACAGAGGCGTTTGCCGGCCACGGCGCCTTGACCCAAGACCCGTGGATCAATCTGGACTTTACCGACCCAGGCAGTTTCCTCCACCCGAACGCTGCGGGCTATCGGGACGGCTACCTCGCCGCCCTGACCGCCGCCGGCGCGTACACGCCCTAGCGGCGCTTAGCCAGCCTGAACTCCAGCCCCGCGCGGACCATGGGCCATTCGTGCTCCAGGATTGAGAACACCACATAATCCCGGAGCACGCCGTCCTTGGTCCGCGAGTGGCTGCGGAGCACGCCGTCCTGTTTGGCGCCCAGCCTGGCAATGGCTTCCCGCGATTGGTGGTTGAGCCAGTGGGTCCGGAACTCGACGGCGGGGCATCCCAGGTGTTCGAAGGCATGGCCCAGGAGCAGCAGCTTGGATTCCGGGTTGGTGCCGGTGCCCTGCGAAGACGCCGCATTCCACGTGTAACCGATCTCCACACGGGGTGTGGCGGCGTCGATATTACAGTAACTGGTCATCCCTATGATCCGGCCAGGACCGCCCGTTCCGGGGTCGATGAGGCGCGCGGTGAACGGCACCATGGACCCCGCTTCCTGCATGGCCAGCCGGCGTTCGATCTCCGCGGTCATCTCCTCGGGCGCGGGAACAGAGGTGTACCAGAGCTTCCAGAGTTCACCGTCCAGGGCTGCCGCCACCAGGCCATCGTGATGTTCCGAGTGCAAGGGCTCGAGGATGACGTGCTTGCCGGTCAGCGTAAGAGGTTCGAGAAAAGTCACGGCTCCAGCCTAGGCTGAACCGCTGCGGCCCGGATACGCTGGGGTCAGCAATGACGGGCGAGCAAGGGAGTTGACGTGTCAGGTTCCAATCCGGACCCGCAGGATGACAAGATCACCGGCCTGGAACCGGGCGGCGGAGTGCCGCCCGGCGAAACCCCGCCGGGCGAAGGTTCAGTGGCAGGCACCCAGGAGCCCCGGCAGCGCGGCTCAGGAAAGGGTCAGCAGATCTTCTGGCTCGGTGCGATCGGTGCCGGCGTCCTGCTGTTCCTGCTTTTCTTCATCGGCTACATCGTCGGCTTCTTCGACTAGGACTGGCCCTTCCAGTCGAAAAACCCCTTGCCCGTTTTGCGGCCCAATTCGCCGCGGGCAACCTTGTCCTTCAGAATCTGAGGCGGGGCGAAGCGCTCCCCCAGCGTTGACTGCAGGTACTCCGCAATGCCCAGCCGCACATCCAGGCCCACAATGTCAGTGGTTCGCAGCGGGCCGGTGGGGTGCTTGTAGCCCAGGACCATGGCGTTGTCGATGTCTTCGGCGGACGCCACTCCCTCCTCCACCATCCGCATGGCCTCCAGCGCAATCGCCACGCCCAGCCTCGACGAGGCGAAGCCGGGGGCATCGTTGACGACGACGGCGGTCTTGCCGAGTGCCTCGACCCACCTTTTGGCGGCGGCGGCGAGGGTAGGCGACGTCCGCTTCCCCAGCACCACTTCGATCAGCGTTGAGGCGGGCACCGGGTTGAAGAAGTGCAGGCCCAGAAAGTTCTGCGGGCGCTTGAGTTCCTGGGCCAGGCCGTCAACAGACAGGGAGGAGGTGTTGGACGCGAGATACGCATCCGCCGCCAGCCGATCCTCGATTCCGCGCAGGGACGCCACCTTCAGGTCCCAGTCTTCCGGAACGGCCTCCACCACCAATTGCCGGTCCGCGAAGTCGTCGTAGTCCACGGTGACGGCAAGCCGCGACACCATTTCGTCCAGGTTGCCGTCAGTCGCGCCGAGCTCGATGCTCTTCGCAGCGGCAGATTCCACACGCTCCCGGGCGGCCTCGGCCGATTCCTCGTCGCGTTCCACCACCAGGACGTTGGAGCCGTTGAGCAGGAAAGCGTGGGCAATCCCTGCGCCCATGCGGCCGCCGCCCAGGACGCCCACCGTGGCGGGAAGGTTCTCCGGGAGTCTCGAATTGCTCATGATTGGTTCGCCTGTTCTGCTTCGGGGGCGCTCTTGGCCGCTTTCTTGGCTGCATTTTTGTCCAGGAACGCCTGCATGCGGTCGAACTTGGCCTGGGATTCAAAGAGGATTCCCTGCGCCAGCTGGTCTATCAGCGGGTGGGCTTCGGCCGGGGCATGGAACACCGATTTGGTGATCCGTACGGCCAGCGTGTCCTGGCGGCCGATCCTGTCCGCCACATCGTGCGCGGCATCCATCAGTTCCGGCGCCTCGTGGATTTCGGTGATGAGGTTGACCGCCAACGCCTCGTCGGCTTTGAGCACGCGGCCCGCCAGGAGGATCTGTTTGGCCACCGGCTCGCCTACCAGCTCCTTGAGCCGCCAGCTCGCGCCGGCCGCAGCCAGGATCCCCAGCCCGGTCTCGGGGTTGCCGATCCGGACACTGGGAGTGCCAATCCGGAAATCCGCGGCGTAGGCGAGTTCAGCGCCGCCACCCAGGCAGTACCCGTCAAGGGCCGCAATCACGGGCATGGGCAGCTTGGCGATCCGGACGAAAATCGTCGAATTGATACCCTGCAGGGCGTCCTCCCGGCGCCGTTCCCGCAGTTGCGCGATGTCCGCTCCGGAGGCAAACACGCCGTCGACGCCCGCAATGATCAGGACCTTCGGGTTCTGCTCCAGCGCGGCGCAGACCACATGCAGTTCATCCACCATCTGCTGGTCGATGGCGTTCCTGACCTCCGGGCGGTTGAGGAGGACCACCACCCGGTCGGCCCGCTCCTCAACCAGCAGCGTGGTGAAGTGGACGGTGCTGAGCTGCCCGGTGGCGCTGTCCTGGGCGGGCATCAGACGCGCTCCAGCAGCATCGCGGTGCCCTGGCCGACGCCGATGCACATGGTGGCCAGCCCGATTTTGGCGTCTTCGCGTTCCATCCGGCCCAGCAGGGTGATGGCGATCCGTGAGCCGCTGGAACCGAGCGGGTGGCCCAGGCTGATGGCGCCGCCGTCCCTATTCACGATCTCAGGGTCGAGGCCCAGCCGCCGCATGCTGGCGAGTGACTGCGTGGCGAACGCTTCGTTCAGTTCGACGGCGCCAAGGTCACCGACGCTCAGGCCGCTCCGCTTGAGGACCTTCTGGGTGGCCGGCACCGGGCCGATGCCCATGACCTCGGGTTCGCAGCCGGCGGAAGCGCCATCGATGATGCGGGCACGTGCGGTGAGGCCGAGCCGTTCGATGGCGGCCTCGGACGCGACGATGATGGCCGAGGCGCCGTCGTTCAGGGTGGAGGAGTTGCCGGCAGTCACCACGGAGCCGCCGGGCACCACCGGACGCAGGCCGGCGAGGACTTCCAGGGTGGTCCCGGCGCGCGGGCCTTCATCGGTGTCAACCACCGTCTCAGCCTTGCGGGTCCTGACCGTGACGGGGACGATCTCGTCCGCGAACCGGCCGGCGGCGATGGCAGCCAGGGAACGCTCGTGGGAGCGGACGGCGAACGCGTCGGCGTCCTCACGGGTAATGCCGTCCACCCGGGCTACTTCCTCGGCCGTTTCAGGCATGGAGTAGGTCATCTTGCCGTCCCGGGCCAGCCCGCCCTTCTGGAACAGCGGATTAACGAAACGCCAGCCGATGGAGGTGTCGAAGATCTGGCCGGGCTTCGCGAACGCCGTGGCGGGCTTCTCCTGGACCCAGGGCGCCCGGCTCATCGATTCCACGCCGCCGGCAATGACGATGTCCGCGGCACCGGACTTGATCATCTGGCTGGCCTGGATGATGGCACTGAGCCCGGACGCGCACAGCCTGTTGACGGTGATGCCCGGGATGTGGAGGGGAAGCCCGGCCAGGAGGGTGGCCATCCGCGCGACGTTGCGGTTTTCCTCACCGGCGCCGTTGGCGTTACCCAGGATGACTTCCTCAATGCTGTCCGGATCCAGCCCGGACCGGGTCACGGCTTCCCGGATGACCAGCGCGGCCAGATCATCGGGACGGACCGAGGACAGCGCCCCGCCGTACCTGCCCACAGGAGTGCGGACACCGCCAACAAGAAAAGCCTCGACCATGAGAACATCCTTTACGCCAGGGAGTTATTTACCGACCGTTCGTTCTGTAAAGACTACACTGCCGCGGCCAGTGCCACCACGATCCCCTCTTGCCCATACGGAGGTCAGAGAACCACGACGCCCAGATGCCCGGCCAGGAGCGGCGCCAGCAGGCTCAGCTGATAGTCGTCGATCACCACACCGGCCAGGCTGCCGAGGCCGCTGATGGTCCGGAAGTCCGTGCCGCGGAGGTCGAAGTTCTTCAGCCGTGCGCCGGTCAGGTCCAAGGTTCCGATGGTGCAGTTCTTCAACGCCACCCGTGCGCCGGCGGCGGACCCCAGATCGAGCTCATTGATGATGCAGTCGCTGATGACGACGTCCGTCAGCTTGGCTCCGCGCAGGTTCAGGAAGTCCAGCTTCCCGCCGTCGATCCGGACGGACTGCCAGCCGCTTTCATACAGCTCGGCGGAACCCAGCCGTGGATTGTTCAGCTGCACGTCCCGCCAGGTGGAGCGGGCTGCCCGGAACACCGGGGCGTACAGCTCTGACAGGATGCAGTCCCGGAAAGTGGCGCCGCGCAGCTGCGCGTCATTGAACGAAACGCCGTCAAATTCGCACTCGGCAAAATCGGTGCCGCTCAGCTCCAGGCCGTCGGCAGCCGCACGGCTGTACCGGACGCCGTCGTACCTTTCACCGCGCTGGAAGTCCGGCGCAGGGTCCTCGCGAAGATCTGCCAAGGTGACTGGTGAGAGGCGGGGTGCCGTCACTTTCGGAGCCTTAACCGCCACTAGAGCGATTCCGCTTTCGCAGCGATTTCGGCCAGGTCCTTCGCCAGCGCCTTGCGGGTCATGCTCATGCCGATCTTCCCGAACAGGGCCATGGTCACTTTGCTGAGCAGGGTGGGCTTGGCCACGCCGGCGCCGAAGGTCAGCATGAGGTCGGTTCCGCCGCCGCGCTCGGCAAGGCTGAAGCGTGTGGTGTAGTCGGCACCGCCCTGCTGCGCCTTGACCGTGGTGCTGCGCGGCGGATCAGCCTGCGCCACCCACATTTCCACGGTTTCGGAGCGGCCCATCATGGTCCGGGTTTCCTTCCAGCGGGTCCCCTCGCCGTACGGCCCGTCACTGAGCATCTGCACGGATTCAATGCCGGTCAGGGTGGCTGCGGAACCCGGGATGTCCGAGATGACGGCCCAGACCTTCTCTGGAGTGGCGCGGATATGCTGGGTCAGGCTTGTGCTGTGGTCCATGCATCGAGCCTAGCCGGGGGTATCGACAATTCAACAGGCGCCCGGTCCGCACCCTTGAAGTAGTAAGCATGCTTTGTGTTAGGGTGAAAATGCATTGTTTGATCAACCGGAAACGAAAGGCGGCCAGATTATGGGCCTCGGAGACAAGATCAGTAACGAAGCAGAGCACTTGGGCGGCAAGGCGAAGGAAGCGGCCGGAAACGCCACCGACAACGACCGGCTGCGTGCCGAAGGTCAGTCTGACCAGGTCAAGGCTGACGCGAAGAAGGTCGGCGAGGACGTCAAGGACACCTTTAAGCGGGACTAACCCGCAGCGCCCCCACACTGGACGGCGGTGGATTCCCATGGGGGGTCCGCCGCCGTTCTTTTTTGCGCCTCCCTCCGACACCCCGCCGGCGGATGGGTCTGCAGTTAGTCTTGGGCCCATGACCAACATCGACCTGAGCGCCGAAAGCACCGCCAGGGGCGGCTCCCAGAACCTCGGCGGGTACCTCGCAACGCCGCCTGGTCCCGGCCCCTTTCCCGCCGTCGTCATGATTCACGAGGCATTCGGCCTCAATGACCAGATCCGGCGGCATGCGGACCGGCTGGCCCGCGCCGGCTACCTGACCCTCGCCGTGGATCTGTTCACCGACGGCGGCGCCCGGCGCTGCCTCGTCAGCACCATGCAAAGCATGGTCAAAGGAAGCGGCCGGGCCTTGACCGACATCGCCACGGCCCGGACCTGGCTCGCCGGTTCGCCGCTGTCCACCGGAAAAACCGGGGTCATCGGTTTCTGCATGGGCGGCGGGTTTGCACTCTTAGTGGCGCGCGACGGGTTCGATGCCGCGTCGGTCAATTACGGCCGCCTGCCCGGGGAGCTCGAGGAGGCACTCCGCGGGGCGTGCCCCATCGTCGCCAACTTCGGCGGCCGCGACACCACGCTCAAAGGTGCCGCCGCCACGCTCGAAACCGCCCTGACCAGCCTGGGCATCGAACACAGCGTCAAGGAATTCCCCACCGCCGGACACGCGTTCCTCAACGACACGGACGCCGGCCCGGCACTGCTCCGGCCGCTCATGCGGGTCATGGGCATCGGCCCCGACCCTGCGGCCTCCCCCGAAGCCTGGCAGCGGATCGAGGACCACTTCGCCCGGCACCTTAAGGACTGAACCACGGGCTCCGGAACCGACGACGACGGCGGGCCGCCCCCAAGAGGGTGACCCGCCGTCGTCGTACTTCTTTGGTGCGTTACCGCTGGAGCGGAACTTAGCAGAAGAGCTCACTCTTCGGTTCGTTGTTCCGGACCTTCTGCCAGCCCAGCCACAGCAGGAGCGCGAAGAACGGGATGGTGGCCAGGGTCCAGAGGCCAAGGTGGAAGACCTCGCCGGACTTGCTGGTCATCGTGTCGAAGCCGATCAGCACGGTGATGGCGAGCAGGGCGATGAGGCCGGCCCAGCTGGACCAGGTTCCGCCGGGCGCGGGCAGGGAGGAGACCTTGCCCTTCTTCTTGCGCAGCGCGATCTGGCTGGCGAAGATGGCACCCCAGGTGAAGATCACGCCGATCGAGGCGGAGTTCAGGGCGAGATCGAAGGCGTGGGAGCCGCCGAGCCAGATGTTCAGCAGGATGCCCACGAGGTAGACGGCGCCGATCGCCAGGATGGCGGCGTACGGCACGTGGCTCTTGGACATCCGGGTCAGCCACTCCGGGGCGTGCCCGTTGTTGGCCATGGTGCGGAAGATGCGGCCGATCGAGTACAGGCCGGAGTTGCAGGAGGACAGCGCGGCGGTGATGACGATCATGTTCATGACATCGCCCATCCAGCCGAGGCCCATCTGGCCGAACACGGTGACGAACGGCGAGGTGCCGGCCTCGTACTGGTCCGAGGGCAGGAGCATGGCAAGGAGGGTCACGGAGCCGACGTAGAACACCACGATCCGGAACACGACAGCGCGGATGGCCTTGGGAACTTCCTTGGCGGGGTCCTGCATTTCGCCGGCGGTGATGCCCACGAGTTCAATGCCGTTGTAGGCGAAGATGACGGCGTTCAGGACCAGGATCATCACCAGGGCGCCCTTGGGGAACATTCCGCCTTCGGCAGCGAAGAGGTTGCTGACCGAGGCGTTGCCGTCGCCCACCTGGGCGTTGGTGATGACCATAAACGTGCCGACGGCCAGGAAGATCATGATGGCGCCCACCTTGAGGCAGGAGGCCCAGAATTCGAATTCGCCGAACGCCTTGACGCTCAGGAGGTTCACGCCCACGAGCAGCAGCAGCGCCGCGATGGCTGACAGTTCAACGGGGACGTTGGGGAAGAAGAACTGGAAGTACAGTCCGATCGCGATGAGCTCGGCGATGCCGGTCATGGCCCAGTTGATGAAGTACATCCAGCCGGAGAGGTACGCGCCCTTTTTGCCGAACATTTCGCCAGCGTAGCTGACGAACGAACCCGAGGTCTGGCGGTACATGATGAGTTCGCCCAGCGCCCGCATCAGCAGGTAGGCGATGACGCCGGCAATGGCATAGGAGAAGATGAGCGCGGGGCCCGTGGAGGCCAGGCGTCCGCCGGCACCCATGAAGAGGCCGACGCCGATCGCGCCGCCCATGGCGATCATGGTGACCTGGCGGCCGCTCAGGGATTTCGCGTAGCCCTCGGCGCTGAGGGTGGAGTCGACGACGGCGGGTTGCGCCGTGCGGCTCTCAAGTTCTGTGGGGGTACTTTGTGGCACAACAATTCCTTGTGGGTAGGGGGAACGGCCGGCGCAGGGAAACCCTGGCTTTTGTCCAGATAATTCGGGGTAACCCTCGTTTGAGGCAATTATGTGGACGAAAACTCTCGGGCGCCGAAGTTCGCGCGGCCCACCTATCCTACAAGGCGCATTTCAGGGTTGGTGACGCGGACAACATTCAGCGGCAATCAAGGTGAAGAATTGCACGCCTTTTGGGTGATTTGCAGAACGATGTTCTCCTCGATATCCCTCTGCACCTCAAAAATGCGCAGCGGTTCGGCCCCTGTGGTGGAGCAGCCAGTGGCCAGCTCAAACGCGTGCTGGTGGAGCGGGCAGATCACCACCTCGTTGTCGATGGTGCCATCGGCGATGGGCCCGCCCCGGTGGGGGCAGACGGCGGCGAGCGCCCGGAGGGAACCGTCCCGGAGCCGGAAGACTGCTATCTGTTCCCCGTCCACCGCGAAGGCCCGCCCCTCCCCCGGCGGAATCTGGTCCACGGGCCCCAGGACGTGGGTTCCGGTGCCGCTCATCGGACGGGCACCTGCGGGAGGACCGTCAGCGGCAGCGAGGTCCGGAACTGGCCCGGCGTGAGGGGATCGTCCCGCTCGCTCCAGGGATCCACGTACGCATCCACGGAGGCCTGGATGGCGGCGTCGAGGCCTTTGGCAAGCCCCTCGGAGTCCTCCACAATCACCGCCCGCAGATGTTCGATGCCTACCCTGGGGACGAAGGCGTACGTCCGCTCGAGCCAGTTGGCGCGTTCGCGGTAGTACTGCATAAAGCGGCCGGTCAGGACCTTGACTTCCTCCGGGTCGTCCACGGTGGCCAGCAGGTCCCCCTTCCGGATGTGCGCGCCCGCTGCTCCCCCGATGTAGATCTCCCAGCGGCCACCCTCCACAGCCACCACACCCACGTCCTTGACCAGCGATTCGGCACAGTTGCGCGGGCACCCGGACACCGCGAGCTTCAGCTTGGCCGGCGCTTCGATGCCCTGGAACCGGGATTCGATCTCGATGCCGAGCTTGGTGGAATCCCCCGTCCCGTAGCGGCAGAAGTCCTTGCCCACACAGGTTTTTACGGTGCGGAAGCTCTTGCCGTACGCGTAGCCGGACGGCATGTCCAGGTCGGCCCAGACCTGCGGGAGGTCCTCCTTGGGGATGCCCAGCAGGTCGATGCGCTGC
This sequence comes from Arthrobacter sp. HMWF013, assembly GCF_003061105.1. Lineage (GTDB taxonomy): Bacteria > Actinomycetota > Actinomycetes > Actinomycetales > Micrococcaceae > Arthrobacter. Next base: position 133 of record NZ_QAIQ01000068.1, on the reverse strand, counting down.
CCGCCGGTCAGTTTGATCAGCGGGACCTTGTGCTTCTCGGCAACATCGGCAATGCGGCGGAGCTGCTGGACGGACGTGACGCCGCCCTTCATCTGCGGGACCACCGAGAAAGTGCCGTCACGCTGGATGTTTG
>NZ_QAIQ01000585.1 GCF_003061105.1 Arthrobacter sp. HMWF013 | reverse complement strand
GTTCCCGCCTGTACGTTCAGTCCCTCGCCGGCAGAGCTTCGCCGCGGACGTAGCGGGACCTGCCTGTGGTGCGCTTCGGGTTAACCCTGCCCTTCGCCGGCGGCGCACCGCCGTAGGTCTTCATGTACCGGTACAAGGTGGCTTTGGACCATCCGACGGTCTTGGCGGCATGCTCGGCTGTCTTGCCCTCAGCCATCAGCTCGCGTGCGGTCTTCACCCGGTCCCGGGCGATCGCCTCTTCCATGGGTGCCGGCCCGAACCGGACGCCGCGTTTTTGGGCGCTGATCACTCCGGCACGGACGCGTTCGTTGATGAGCTCCCGCTCGTACTCGGCGAGGGTCGCCATGATGGCCAGCTGCATCTTGCCCTGGACGCTGGTCGGGTCCAAAGAATCCATGATCGAGTGCAGTCTGATGCCGCGGGAGGTGAAGTCGTTCACGGTGTTCAGCACGTCGATGACGGAACGGCCGACCCGGTCCAGACGCCAGAAATAGATGTCGTCATCCTCGCGGGCGTACTCCATCAGGGCCTTCATGCCGGGGCGCTCCTTCGCCTCCCTCGAACCCGACAGCTCGTCGGTGAAGATCTTGTTCGGGTCAACCCCGGCCGAGATGAGCGCCTCGACCTGCATGGACGCGTCCTGGTCGGTGGTGGAGATGCGGGCGTATCCGAGTTTCATCGTTGTCTCCTGTTATCGCAGTCCGGGTTTCCTTGAGGACACCTGAGACAACAACTTGTACCGGGTTGGTGAGACATTATTGGCCCGAACAGGGCACCAAATCAGGTCCCGGGGCATTTGTCCCATGACCTATAGTTCGTGACACTGGTTTAGGCACGCGACAGCTGTGTCGGTGTCGGAGAAGTGACTAACGATAGGCCTGCGAACCCTTAGTCGGTTTAGTGGCATCTGTCCTGGGAGACGACGTGAATGTCCTGAGGCGTCAGTGACAGGCTTGGTACAACGTTCGGAATTGGGGAGAGGACGAAGCGGCCAGTCTTGTGGACCGTAACGCAAGCCCCTGCTTCCCCATCCGGGTTGGTACGCCAATCGACTCTCAGGGCATGATTTTCGAACCTAATTGCGTCAACGTCCGAATGTTCTTTGTGGTCTATGTCCGAGAGGTTGAGCGATGTGATCAGTTGAAGATTGCGGTCATAAATGGCCACCGTCGCGGGCCACGCCACACCGCCGATACCGCACCTGAACACCAGAGCCGTCAGCCCCTGCGTCCCCGTTGACGTGTCACCCACCGTGCGCATGTAGCTGCCGTCGTTGTTGCCATACAGTTCCGTGACGCCAGGATCTGGCCCTCCCGGGTTCTTGGGCATGGGAAGCCGACCGTCGACGAGTTGTCCTTCAGGTCGGTTACACATGGCAGGTGCTACAACGGAGCCTAATTCAGCTTTGGTTGGACCCAGGAATGCCTTGAGGGCTAGATCGCTGGGTTGGAAGATGAATTGCCGTGCAATTGGGTCAAGCAGCAAGTCCGTGAGTGCGTCGGCAACGGGTGCTAAGACTTGCACTGCCGCGTAGATCTGTGCCGCAGCGAGAATACTTTTTGAAGCTAAAGCGGCGCTTTTTTCAATTACTGCGATCGTCGATGTCGGATCCTTGGTCGCCCAAAACTTGGCAGCAGCCTGCGCAATGGGCTTGCTTTTTGCGGATAGGCAGGGCGCAAGTCTTGCCATCATTCCCGGTAGCTCCGAAGCGAACGACTTTAGGGATGAATGGGACAGCACAAGATCCAAACCCTCGATGATCTCGGACAAGCATTGCGTCAATGCCATGTACGTCGTTACGAGGGACAGTGCCGGAACAACGGAAGCGTCTGAGGCCTGGTTATATAGCAGCCCGGCGAGAACATAGGGAACTGTTGCGTCAACTGCGATGAGAGGCGTGCTTCGATTCGAGTGCCAAAAGTTGAGCAAATCGGTTTTGTTGAAGCGGAATGAGAACTCGCCTGTGGGCTGGATGAAGTACGTGTCAGGGCCCGGAATCAGTGCATCTGGCCCGCTGAGGACCATGGTCGCCCAGGTTTCGGGAGTGACGCCCTGCCAAAGGTCGCTCTGGACCCACACCGGTTTGACGGCCGTTGTGATGGAGGCGGCAGCGCCGCGGTTTAACCTGAGCTTGATCTTGAGGTCGTCCGGGTGGTCGGGATCTGTTGTTGCGCACCAAAGAACCGGGCCATTAAGGTCCTCATAGAACTGGACTGAATTATCGTCCCACTCTGGAGGCGGAGCGGGGCATTCCGGAGGATTGGTGCGGACACCTACCATTCTTCCTATGAAGTTGCTCCAAATTTCTAACCCGTAGGTAGAGAAGTGGGCCAGTTTCGCGCTGATTGATTTCCCGTCCGGGGAAGTTTCGCTGGCGACGGGAGCCCAGCTTTGGTTGTGGACGTCCCAGTTGACGATGAACATGATTTGCTCGGCTGGCAAGGGGAGGTCGAGGGAGAACGTAAGCTCGGCGCCTGATGAGGGGAACACGCCGGTCTTCATGTCGAGGTCCACAACTTGGTCCAGCGACGATTGGGACGGGAGCGCGGCCTGCATTTCCTTAGTCTGGGGGCGGTTGGTCACCGTGGCCTCGAGGCCGGATACGCCGGGAAAATTGACAGTCGCTTCAGCGTGGGCCGAGGAGGTCTGCTTCCCGACAGGGGGCAGCGATGGAGTTCCGGTGCTGTGAAGTTCCGGAGGCGACCCGGTACAACCAGTCAGCACCGCGATAACCCCCGCCGTGATAAGGCACATCAGCCGAATCCAGATCTTGACGACATGACCGGCGCGCATGTGGTGTTGTGCCGCGTCGTTCATTGGCAGGAACGCTGAGCCTGGTCTGGTGCGGTGGCGCTGTCCATGATCTTCACATACGCTTCCTCCGGAAATTGAGAAGCCGCCACGCAAGCCTGGGCCAAGGTATTGTAGGGCCCCCCGTACACCGCGTAGATCATGGTTCCCGTGTTCGACATCTGGTTCAGTGACGAGCAACTGCCAAGGGTCAACAGATACTTTGATCCCGGATGGCTCTCCAAATTGGTTTGAACATCTCGGGCGTACGCCGAGGGGTCTGTTGACGAGTGGTAAACAAGGATGAACTGGCCGGTGCAGCCCACGGGGCGCAGCGGCGACGTCAGTCCCAGGTCACCCGGGAGAGGTGCCGCGGATTGCGACGGGATTTCTGGCGTTGCTGTAACGGCGGTCGGGACGGTGGCCTGGACCGTTTGCGACGGGCTGGGTGTGAGCTGGACAGTGGATATATCTGACGGCAGCGCCGGCGCCAGGGGCGGCTGCGCGGCGGGGGCAGCAGCTTGAACTGAGTCCGGCCCCGTGGGTCTCCACAAGTTGGCACCCAGAAAGATGCCGAGCATTAGGAGTGCGAAGGCGATGCCCCCGGCGATTAGTCCGCGCTGCTTTGCGAGTGCCCTCGGGAGGCTGAATCTTGGCTGCGCTATCCCTGTTGGCGACTCAAGGGATCGGTAGCGTGGCCTGTCCGCGGCTCGAAGGACTGCTTTCCGATGTGCCTGACGAGGTGGAAGGTGCGATTCATTCCCCGATGGCGACGTTGTCGCCAGCGGGCCTTCTTCGGGAAAAGGTGGCGTCTGACCTGCGCCGAATACTGAAGGATAGGGCCCGGGCTTCGGCGAAGCTCCGTAGGCATTGGTGAACGGCTGGCTGCCCTCAACGCTGTAGATAAAAATAATCAGGTCACCGGCAAATGGGACGAGTCGAATGAGCATCCAGGTAGCGGGTCTGCCCGTGTCGTGCAGCCGCCGTACACCCACTGACAGGAACGGAACGACGGACCCTACGGCAACTACTACAATCATGTAACCGAAAATGGCCCAGTTCGTGACGTTAAACAGGATCAGTGTCCCGAACAAGGCAATCACGTAAACGGCGGTGAACTTCCAGTATTCCTCCCGGCTCGAGCGCCCGGAGAAGGTTGCGTACTTGGATAGGCATGTTGAAGCGGCCTCTAGAAGCGTCATTTTTCTTTTCCTCCAAAGAAAAGCGGACGTCTGAATATCGAGACCGGTACGCCGCCCCTCTTCTTTGGAAAGCCGGGCCCAGATGCGTCCACCCATCTTGCGCCTCCCTCAGGAAAATGGCTAGTACCGTGACCAGATCAAATGGCTTACAGCCGTTGCAGTGTCAAGACGCGGCAGCTGCTCTTGCCCTGAGGAGGTGAACGGTCCGAGCTATAACACCGCGAAGCGGCGCGACGGTAGATGGCAATCAGGACATCGATAGTCATGAGGCATCGATCTCTACGTCCAAATAAGGTTTCTCTACCGACCTTGATTGTGAACCGTCCCGGGTTTGATGCCGCTATCTTCTGTGAGACAGATAGTGATTGTGCCCAAGCAGTTCCCGCCCGAAGTCCGTGACCGTGCAGTGCGCATGACCATGGATCGGTTGTCCGAATACCCGTCTGTCTATGCTGCTTGCAAGGCACTGGCGCTGAAGCTCGGGGTCGGCGCTGAATCGTTGCGCCGGTGGGTTGTCCAGGCCCAGATCGATGCCGGTGAGAAGACCGGGCCCAGCAGTGATGAGCTGGAGGAGATCAAGCGGCTCCGGGCTGAGGTGAGGGACTTGAAAGAGTCCAATGAGATCCTCAAACAGGCTTCGATTTTCTTCGCGAGGGAGCTCGACCCTCGCCGCCGCTG
>NZ_QAIQ01000584.1 GCF_003061105.1 Arthrobacter sp. HMWF013 | reverse complement strand
ACTGAGCACCAAGGCCGCACCAGGGGACAGGTTCACCGTGTTCACTGCCGCCGGCGAACTGGCCTATCGTGTGGATTCGGTGGTCACCTACGGGAAATCGGGCCTGAAGGACAGTCCTATCTGGCAGGTAGCGCCCAACCGGGTGGTCCTCATCTCGTGCTACACCGATGACTTCTGGGGCACCAACGTTGTGGTGGTGGGCTCACCGGACCCGGGAGTTCCGCATCCCTGACAGTGCCGGAGCATCCTCCATCTCAATAAGTGAGACCGATTGTCCGGCATGCGGATTCTCTAAATATTCTTGAACCATGAGCGCATCGACGATAAATCTCGCTGTCATTCCCGGTGACGGCATCGGCCCCGAGGTCATAGCCGAGGCTTTGAAGGTCCTTGAAAAGGCTGTGGCAGCTGAAGGCGCAGTTCTCGAGCAGACGCACTACAAGCTCGGTGCAGAGCACTGGCTGGCCACCGGAGAGACGCTTCCGGACGGGATCCTCGCCGACCTGCGCACCAGGGATGCCATCCTGTTCGGCGCGGTGGGTGCCGCCCCCGGCGATACGAGGATACCTTCGGGCATCATCGAGCGGGAGATGCTCCTCAAGCTCCGCTTCAGCCTTGACCACTACGTGAACCTGCGGCCCTCAAAGCTGTACGGCACCGTGGGAAGTCCCCTGGCCAACCCGGGAACGATCGACTTCATCGTGGTCCGTGAAGGTACGGAGGGGCCCTACGTTGGCAACGGCGGAAGCCTCCGTGCCGGCACGCCGCATGAAGTAGCCACCGAGGTCTCGCTCAACACGGCCTACGGTGTGGAGCGGGTGGTACGCGATGCGTTCCGTCGCGCCAGCGCCCGTGACCGCAAGCACGTGACACTGGTGCACAAGCACAACGTCCTGGTTTACGCCGGCCACCTGTGGAAGCGCACAGTCGAGGCCGTGGCCCAGGAATTTCCGGAGGTCACCCACGACTACCTGCACGTTGATGCGGCGACCATCTTCATGGTCACCGACCCCGCCCGGTTCGACGTCATCGTCACGGACAACCTCTTCGGTGACATCCTGACCGACCTGGCTGCAGCGATTACCGGCGGCATCGGCCTGGCAGCCTCGGGCAACATCAACATGGACCGCACTGCGCCGTCGATGTTCGAGCCGGTCCATGGGTCCGCCCCGGATATTGCCGGACAGCAGAAAGCGGACCCCACCGCGGCGATCCTTTCTGCTGCACTCCTGCTGGATCACCTCGGCTACACCGAAGCCGCCCGGAAGATCGAAGCGGCAGTGGTCGCCGACGTCGAAGCGAGAGACGGCGGCGCCCGCTCCACCAGTGCTGTCGGGGACGCTATCGCCGCCGCGCTGTAGCCCGGCCTGCAGGGGCTGCCAACGGGCGTAAGCTTGTTTCGAATCACCAAATGCTGCCCTGCTGTTCAACGCTGAACAGCCTTTCAGGGCAGCCGATCGTGGAGGAACCATGACTCAGACTGCCCATGGCGTCGAATTCAACCAGCAGCTCTCGGCAACCCCGAAGTCAGCTGAAGAGCGTGCAGCAATCCTGGCCAACCCGGGGTTCGGCAATTACTTCACCGACCACACCGCGGTGGTGGACTACAGCGTCGACGAACATGGCGACGGCGGCTGGCACAACCCCCGCATTGAAGCCTACGGACCGATCTCCCTGGACCCGTCCGCGGCGGTGCTGCACTACGGCCAGGAGATCTTCGAAGGGCTCAAGGCGTACCGGCACGCAGATGGCTCCATCTGGACGTTCCGCCCCGAGGCCAACGCCGCGCGGCTCAACAAATCTGCCCGCCGGCTCGCCCTGCCGGAGCTTCCCGTTGAATACTTCCTCGGTGCCATCCGCGAACTCGTCTCAGTGGACAGGGAATGGGTTCCTTCCGGTGACGGCGAGGCCCTCTACCTGCGCCCGTTCATGATTGCCACTGAGGCTTTCCTGGGTGTCCGCGCTGCGCGGGAAGTGTCCTTCCGTGTGATCGCATCTCCGGCCGGCAACTATTTCGGCGGCGAACTGAAGCCCGTATCCATCTGGATCTCCCGCGAATACGCCCGTGCAGGCCGCGGCGGCACCGGGGCGGCCAAGTGCGGCGGCAATTACGCCGCCTCCCTGATCGCCCAGCAGGAAGCGGAGGCCAATGGCTGCAAGCAGGTGCTGTTCCTGGACCAGTTCAACGACAACGCCATCGAAGAACTCGGCGGCATGAATGTGTTCTTCGTGATGAAGGACGGATCGCTGGTGACCCCCGCGCTGACCGGCACCATCCTCGAAGGCGTCACCCGCTCCTCGGTGATGCAGGTGGCCAAGGACATGGGCCGCACGGTCACGGAACGGAAGATCACTTTGGACGAATGGCGCGACGGCGTGGCCTCAGGCGGGATCACCGAGGTGTTCGCTTGCGGTACCGCTGCCGTCATCACCCCCATCGGCGTGCTGAAGGACACCACCGAGTTCATCGGCAGCGAGGACGCCAAGGCGGGGGAGACCACCATGGCCATCCGCGAGCAGCTGCTCGGTATCCAGACCGGTACCGTCCCGGACATCCACGGCTGGCTGACCCGCCTCGCCTGATCCCCACCGCCCCTGATCCCAAGAAACGCGGGGTCACTTGATGCCGGATTCCGCCGTCGGATCGGGCATCAAGTGACCCCGCGTTGCTGTTTGGAGGGCATGGGATGCCGGACGTACGACGGCGGAACGTGGGTGCGGAGGATCAGCGGCGGGCGGCTTTCCGGGCGGCGTTCTTGAGGGCCTTGCGGGAGACCGGCTTCAGGGCCTTGCGGGCTGCTTCGTCGGCAAGTGCACGGTTGCGGCGGGCATCGATGACGTCGTTCCAGAGTGCCGTCGCGAACGCGCCGCCGTCCTGGGCGTAGACGTCGTAGGGGTAGCCGGCAAAAATGGCAGGCGTGGTGGAGCCACTGGGCAGGTCCGTCCCCGTCGCCATCGCGACGGCGTCGCCCACAGCCCAGGTCCGGGTCAGGTGGTGGGTGAGGTTCTTCTGGACGAAGATGTTTGCGTCACTGGACGCGGCCGCGCGTTCCAGGAGTGTGGCCAGATCCTCAGCCAGGAAAACCCTGGCCGATTCTTCCACAGGAGCTGAACCGGACCGATAGTCCTCGGCAAGACCCTTTACTGCCTCGTGCCAATCGGCGGTCTCTCGGAACTTCTTCCACGTGGGGAACCAGACGATGCTGCCCGTTGCGTGGTTGTGGATGTGCTGGAGTCCGCTGTTCTTCCCGGTTGCCGCATGGTCGTGGCCCGCCGCGTCAGCGCCTGAGAGGAGCTCGGCCAAAGTAAGGGTGGGTGTGGTGCTCATGGGTGCCTGGACGCTCTCTGTAGACGATGGGTTTCAGGAGCAATAACCCGCAGCGGTGTCCCGGTTATTCCTCTCCCGGTGCGAAGATGGTGCGGTGAACTCCACCTCGAGCAGCAGTACACAACCCCGCAGCACGCTGGCAACGTCCCTCCTGGCCCCGAACCCCGGACCCATGAGCCTGGAGGGGACCAATTCCTACCTGATCTCAGCGGCCGGAGCCGGTTCCTGTGTGGTGGTGGATCCCGGCCCCGCTGACGAAGGACACCTCCAGTCGCTTGCGGGCAGGGGTCCGGTGGAACTCATTCTCGTGACGCACCGGCACGCGGACCATACTGCCGGCTCGCTCCGGCTCCACGAACTCACCGGCGCTCCCGTCCGTGCGGCGGATCCCCGGCACTGCCACGGCGGCGGGCATGTCCTGCAGGACGGCGAGATGCTCCTGGCGGCCGGGGTGGCGATCAACGTCCTTGCCACCCCCGGGCATACCTCGGATTCGGTGTGCTTCCACCTCCCGGACGACGGCGGGGACGGTTCGGTCCTGACCGGCGACACGATTCTTGGCCGCGGCACCACGGTGCTGGACTACCCTGACGGGACGCTGGGGGACTACCTTCAGTCCTTGGACCGGCTTGAAGCCCTTGGTGCTGCCACCGTCTTGCCGGCCCACGGGCCCATGCTTCCCTCCCTGGCGGACGTCGCGCACGCCTACCGTGAGCACCGCCTGGAACGGCTGGACCAGATCCGCGCTGCCCTGGACCGCCTTGGCGCGGATGCAGAGGTGACCGCCGTCGCGCATGCCGTGTATGCCGACGTCGGGCCCCACCTCAGGCGGGCCGTGGAAATGTCGGTTGCAGCCCAGCTTCACTACCTGCGCAGCTCAAGACTGTAGGGTAAGAACCATGCGTATTGCCCGGTTTGTAGTCGATTCTGATCCCCTGTACGGCGTTGTTGAAGGCGAGTCCGGCAGTGAGGAAATTACTGTCATCAACGGTGACCCGTTCTTTAACGGCGTAGAGCGCACCCACGTCAAGCACAAGCTTGAAGACGTGCGGCTCCTGGCCCCCATCATTCCCCGCAGCAAGGTGATCGGCGTCGGCCGCAACTTCGCCGAGCACGCCGCCGAACTTGGTAATGAAGTGCCGACGCATCCCTTGCTGTTCCTGAAGCCCAACACCTCAGTGGTCGGCCCCAACGATCCCATCGTGCTGCCGGAATTCTCCGACGAGGTCTCCTTCGAAGCCGAGCTGTGCGTCATTATCGGCAGGATCTGCAAGGACGTACCCGAGGACCGGGTGGACGACGTCATCTTCGGCTACACCTGCGGCAACGACCTCACCGCCCGCGACGTCCAGAAAACAGACCTGCAGTGGGCCCGTGCAAAGGGTTTCGATACGTCGGCGCCGCTGGGCCCGTGGATCGAAACCGAACTCGATACCGAAGACCTCCGGATCCAGGGCAGGCTGAACGGCGAGCTCCGTCAGGACGGCAGCACCAACCAGATGATCCGCGGAGTCCGTGAACTCGTCTCCATCGTCTCGCATGCCTTCACGCTGCTCCCCGGCGACGTCATCATGACCGGCACGCCGGCCGGCGTCGGCCTTGTCACTGCCGGTGACCGCTATGAGGTGGAGATCGAGGGCATCGGACGGCTGTCCAACCCCGTGGTCCGCCGCTGACCCCACCTGCCGTCCGGGAAGGCGGCAGGCGGTAAAGTTGGAGCCACTATGACTACTGCCTCCGCGTCCAATACCGCTTTCCCGTCCGTCACTGCTGAAACGCCTGTCCGGGTCCGGTTCTGCCCGTCACCAACCGGCACCCCCCACGTTGGGCTGATCCGTACGGC
>NZ_QAIQ01000583.1 GCF_003061105.1 Arthrobacter sp. HMWF013 | reverse complement strand
GTGTGGGGTGTGTGGTATGGGGTTGTTGTTTGAGAACTACATAGTGGACGCGAGCATCTTTTATAAGAAGCAATTTCCAAGAATATGAACCTGGATCTGTCTGCACTCCTTGTGGGTGTGGGTGGTTTTCATGGTTCTCTCGAAAATTAGCGTAATTGATCTTTTGTGGTCAAGTTTTTAAGAGCACACGGTGGATGCCTTGGCATTAGGAGCCGAAGAAGGACGTAGGAATCTGCGATAAGCCTGGGGGAGTCGATAACCGGACTGTGATCCCAGGGTGTCCGAATGGGGAAACCCCGCCAGACGCGCGAGTGATCTGGTGACCCGCATCTGAACACATAGGGTGCGTGGAGGGAACGCGGGGAAGTGAAACATCTCAGTACCCGCAGGAAGAGAAAACAATAGTGATTCCGTTAGTAGTGGCGAGCGAACGCGGATCAGGCTAAACCGTTCCATGTGTGATAGCCGGCGGGCGTTGCATGGTCGGGGTTGTGGGACTTTCCGTACTGTCTCTGCCGGGACAGTGAGGTGTGATGTGCAGGCATAGGTGAACGGTCTTGAAAGGCCGGCCAGAGAGGGTGTGAGCCCCGTAACCGAAATGTTTTGTGCCGCCTGGAGAGTATCCCAAGTAGCACGGGGCCCGAGAAATCCCGTGCGAATCTGTCAGGACCACCTGATAAGCCTAAATACTCCCTAATGACCGATAGCGGACCAGTACCGTGAGGGAAAGGTGAAAAGTACCCCGGGAGGGGAGTGAAACAGTACCTGAAACCGTGTGCTTACAATCCGTCGGAGCAGCCTTTGTAGTTGTGACGGCGTGCCTTTTGAAGAATGAGCCTGCGAGTTAGTGTTACGTCGCGAGGTTAACCCGTGTGGGGAAGCCGTAGCGAAAGCGAGTCTGAATAGGGCGTTGCAGTGGCGTGATCTAGACCCGAAGCGAAGTGATCTACCCATGGCCAGGTTGAAGCGACGGTAAGACGTCGTGGAGGACCGAACCCACTTCAGTTGAAAATGGAGGGGATGAGCTGTGGGTAGGGGTGAAAGGCCAATCAAACTTCGTGATAGCTGGTTCTCCCCGAAATGCATTTAGGTGCAGCGTTGCGTGTTTCTTACCGGAGGTAGAGCTACTGGATGGCTAATGGGCCCTACAAGGTTACTGACGTCAGCCAAACTCCGAATGCCGGTAAGTGAGAGCGCAGCAGTGAGACTGTGGGGGATAAGCTTCATAGTCGAGAGGGAAACAGCCCAGACCACCAACTAAGGCCCCTAAGCGTGTGCTAAGTGGGAAAGGATGTGGAGTTGCGAAGACAACCAGGAGGTTGGCTTAGAAGCAGCCATCCTTAAAAGAGTGCGTAATAGCTCACTGGTCAAGTGATTCCGCGCCGACAATGTAGCGGGGCTCAAGTACACCGCCGAAGTTGTGGATTTCAGATAGTAGCCAAGCCGCCCACTTGTTGGGTTGGTTCAGGCGTCTGGAGTGGTAGGGGAGCGTCGTGTGGGCAGTGAAGTCGCGGTGTAAACCAGCGGTGGAGCCTACACGAGTGAGAATGCAGGCATGAGTAGCGAAAGACGGGTGAGAAACCCGTCCGCCGAATGATCAAGGGTTCCAGGGTCAAGCTAATCTGCCCTGGGTAAGTCGGGACCTAAGGCGAGGCCGACAGGCGTAGTCGATGGACAACGGGTTGATATTCCCGTACCGGCGAAAAACCGCCCATGCTGAACAGGGGATACTAACCGCCCGAGACCTGCCCGATCACCCTTGTGGTGTGAGGGTTTTGGTGGAGCGCGGGACCTGATCCTGGGAGGCAAGCGTATTAACAGGTGTGACGCAGGAAGGTAGCCAAGCCGGGCGATGGTTGTCCCGGTCTAAGGATGTAGGGCGAACGGTAGGCAAATCCGCCGTTCATGATGCCTGAGATCTGATGGGACCCCCGTTTGGGGGGATTTGGTGATCCTATGCTGCCGAGAAAAGCATCGACGCGAGGTTTTAGCCGCCCGTACCCCAAACCGACACAGGTGATCAGGTAGAGAATACTAAGGCGATCGAGAGAATTATGGTTAAGGAACTCGGCAAAATGCCCCCGTAACTTCGGGAGAAGGGGGGCCCCAACCTTGATGGACACTTGCTGTCCGGAGGGGATCGGGGCCGCAGAGACCAGGGGGAAGCGACTGTTTACTAAAA
>NZ_QAIQ01000582.1 GCF_003061105.1 Arthrobacter sp. HMWF013 | reverse complement strand
ATCCGTTACCTGGAGACCTTTGACCACACAGTGGCTGTGATGCAGACCAAAGAGGGCCTGTTCCGCGTAGCCAAGGAATTCGTTGAGGACCTCGCGGACGACGGCGTGGTGTACGGCGAATTGCGCTGGGCACCTGAGCAGCACCTCCAGAAGGGCCTGTCGCTGGATGAAACAGTGGAGGCCGTGCAGGAAGGCCTCGAAGCCGGCGTCGACGCCGTTGCCGAGACAGGCCGCGAGATCCAGGTGGGCCAGCTGATCACCGCCATGCGGCACGCCGACCGCGGCCAGGAGATCGCCGAGCTCGCCGTCCGCCACCGCAACAGGGGCGCTGTGGGCTTCGACATCGCCGGGGCTGAAGACGGCTTCCTGCCGTCCCGGTTCAAGGACGCCTTCACGTACCTGGCCCAGAACAACTTCCCCGCCACCGTCCACGCCGGCGAGGCCGCCGGACTTGAGAGCATCCAGTCCGCACTCGTGGACGGACGCGCGCTCCGCCTTGGCCACGGCGTACGCATCGCCGAGGACATCATGGTGGAGTTCGAGGACGAAGACGGAGGGGAAGGCGCCGAAGGCGAGGACGACAGCATCGGCCTGGTCACCCTGGGCGACCTGTCCAGCTGGATCCGCGACCGCGGCATCGCCCTGGAAATCTGCCCCTCCTCCAACCTCCAGACCGGAGCGATCGCCGGGTTCGGCGAGGGCATCGAAAGCCACCCGCTGGACATGCTTTACCAGCTCGGCTTCAACGTGACCATTAATACTGACAACCGGCTGATGAGCGGGGTGACCCTCACTGACGAGTTCGAACTGCTGGTGGAAACCTTCGACTACGATCTCGATGACCTCCTTGAGCTGACCCTCAATGCCGCTGAGGCATCCTTCCTGCCCCTTGAGGAAAAGGAAGCGCTGGTGGAGTACATCAACGACACCTACGCCAACCTTGGCTGATCAGCCCCCCGTTGACCGGCTGGTCACGGTCATGGCCCAGCTGCGGGAACACTGCCCCTGGATGGGCGCGCTAACTCATGCCTCGCTGGTGGAGTACCTCCTGGAGGAGGCGTTTGAGGTTGCCGAGACCATCGAAACGGGCGCGGACGAATCCGAACTCCGGGGTGAGCTGGGTGACGTGCTGCTCCAGGTGGTGCTGCACGCCCGGCTCGCCGAGGAACGGGGCGCGTTCACCTTCGACGACGTTTCGCGCGGTCTGACCGAAAAAATGGTCCGGCGCAATCCCCACGTTTTCCGGCCCGACGGTTCACTTCAGGACAGCTTCCCGGCCACAATCGAGGAGATTGTGCAGAAGTGGGACGCCGTCAAAACCGCGGAAAGACCGGAGCGGAACAGCCCGTTCGACGGGATACCGGAGGCCCTGCCTGCGCTGGCAAAGGCACACAAGTTCCTTGACCGGGCGGCCCGTGCCGGAGTTGAGGTGCAGCCGCAGGACAGCGG
>NZ_QAIQ01000581.1 GCF_003061105.1 Arthrobacter sp. HMWF013 | reverse complement strand
AGTGGAACCTTTGGGGCTACATTGACGGGCGGGACGGGGCGCAGGCGGTGGCACGTGCCCTGGAAAATGCGCAGCCCGGTTTCGAGGCATTCATCGTCGCGAACGCGGACACCGTCATGAGCCGTTCAAGCGCCAGCCTGGCCGCCGAAGTGTTCCCCAACGTCAAGGTGACCAAGGAGCTGGGCGAGCACGAGACCATGCTGTCCATCGACAAAGCCAGGCGTCTGCTGGGATTCGAGCCCGAGCACACCTGGCGGACCTATCACTCGAACCGGACCACGCCCACGGAGGACTGAGCCCGCTTTCACAGGGAATTTGCTGAGCTGGCCAAGGTTTTCCGCAGGATCAGGGAAGATTCCGTCAGCGTCGGGCGCGGGCTCCTAAACTTTTTGGCGGGACGGAGTATCAGCTCCGCCCAGACACCTCCGCCACGCTAGGACCCCCATGCGCACCCGACGTTTTGTGCTGCCCGGCTTATCGCTGCCCGCTGTCAACGCAACCCTCCTGGCCGCCGTCGTTCTTTCGACGTCTGCCCTCCCGGCGGAGGCCGTTAAGGGTGCGGGGAACGACGGCGGGGCCAAAAACCGCTACATCGTCCAGTACGCCGGGGAAGCCGACGTCCCTGCCGAGGTGACGCGCTTGACGTCCCAGGGCATCGGCGTCGGCCGCTCGTACTCGCATGCCCTCCGCGGCGCCCTGGTCACGGCCACGCCGGCCCAGGCTGCGGCACTGTCCCGCTCGGCCGGCGTCGTGTCGGTGGAGGTGGACGCCCCGGTCAGGATCACCGGGACGCAGCAGCCGGCACCGTGGGGACTGGACCGGGTGGACCAGCGGCCACTGCCCCTTACGGGTTCCTACACGTGGGCGGCGGCGGGAGCCGGGGTCAGTGCTTACGTGGTGGACACCGGCGTGCTGGCGTCCCACACCGAGTTCGCCGGACGGGTTTCCGCTGGGTGGACTGCTGTGGCGGACGGACGCGGATCCGGGGACTGCAACGGCCATGGCACCCACGTTGCCGGGACCGTCGCCGGGTCAACCTATGGCGTGGCAAAGAGCGCAACCATCGTCCCCGTCCGGGTGCTCGACTGCACCGGCTCCGGCTACAACTCCGATGTGGTGGCTGGCCTGGACTGGATCGCCGCCAACCATGCTGCCGGAGCTCCGGCGGTGGTAAACCTCAGCGTGGGTGGGGCCGCCAGCGCGGCCGTGGACACCGCCCTCCAGGGAGTCGTCAACGACGGCGTCGCCGCCGTGGTCGCGGCAGGCAACTCCGC
>NZ_QAIQ01000580.1:796-3084 GCF_003061105.1 Arthrobacter sp. HMWF013 | reverse complement strand
CCCCTGTCCCCATCGCCGGGCTCGCCTCGCCGCTGGGGACAGGGGTCGCGCTCACTGACGCCGGGGCGGTGGCCCCTGCGGCAGGAGTGCCGGCAGCGTCTGATGAGACGTTTGCCATGCAGCCCGTGAGGGTTAGGGCTGCGAGGGTCGCGAGAGCCGCAAAGGTGCGGGCGCGATGAACTGGGTGCATCGGTGGTGCCTTTCCAAAGAGGGCCATCAAACTCAGCAGGCGTCAGACGCGGGACCCAGCGTTCCGCAACTACCCATCGGGGAGGATGAAGGCGAGTGTTTGATGTCCACCAGAATGGCATCCGCTTCATCGCCCCGACTAGGGTTTCCGGAATATATCCATCGATTTGTTATAAAAACATTCCTGGCACCACCGTTAGCGCAAAACGATGTCAACCGGGTTCGCCTCGGAGCGCCAGGCCCCCTCTTCGCCGGTCCGGGGGCGGATCACGGGCGCCGTCAGGACACCGGAACGGTTGGTGCGCTTGTCCCGCAGGATTTCCGTGACCGAGCCGAGGTGCCTGGACAGGTCGATCACGTTTTCCGGGGCGGCCAGCAGCAGCTGGAATCCGAACTCGTGCAGGGCTTTGATGCCCGCACCGGCGAACTCCTCGGAGGCCAGCACGAATGCCTCGTCCATCATCACGGTGCCGTAGGTAGTGAAACCCTGCTCGGCGATGCCCAGCTGGTAGCTCAGTGCTGCGGCCATGATGAAAGCGGTAAAACGCTGCCGCTCGCCGCCGGACATGGAGCCGGTATCGGCGTGCATGTAGACATCGGTCCGCTTGCCGCCCCGTGGACCGGCAACTTCCCGGTGTTCCTTGCACTGGATGAAAAGGTGCCCACGGACGTCCAGCACCTCGGCGCGCCAGCGGCGGTCCTCCGGAGCCTGGGAACCCAATCTCTTGACCAGCGTTTCGAGGGTTTTATAGCGGGCGGTCAGCTCGGCGTCGTCGTCTCCTCCTGATGCGGTGGTGTCCGTACCGCCGCGGGCGGGCCGCGTGTGCCGGGCCTTCAGCGCGTTATGAATGGCGTCCTTGAACTGCTTGGCCGTGGCGGGCATGGTCTGCTTGATGTCAAGTTCCAGGAAGCTGCCTTCGTGGAAGTTGACCTCGGCCAGGATGCCGTTGAGGGGGAGGATCCGGCTGGAGATGGAACGGCGTTCCTCGTCCAGCAGGTGCAGCAGCGTGCTGAAGGATTCATGGGTCCTTTGGTTGAAGAACTGGCGGAACTCCGATTCCTGGGCAGGCAGGCCGTCGCTGACAATGGCGTGGTAGCGGGATTCGAACTCCCCCGCAGCGCCGATGGACGTGCCGTGGTCCGCGGAAATCGCCGATCCCCACTCACGCACAAAGCCCTCGAAGATCCGGGTCAGCCGCTCGGAGGTTGCCTGACCGCGCGTCTCGGTGGCGTGCAGCTCCCCCAGCAGCGCTGTCCGGACACGGTTGGCAAGGTTGTCCAGCTCGTGCATCTCGCTGATGTCACCGAATTCGGTGAAGTAGGGTTCCAGCGCGGTGACGGTGGCGGCCGACGGCGGCGCCTGCTCCAGGCGGGTCCGCGCGGCTTCCAGCAGGGAATCGGCGGCGCTGAGCTGCCGGTCGAGCGACTTGTATTCGCTTTGCAGGACGGCCGCGGCCTCGGTGCTGGCCTGGTGTTTCTGCCGCGCTGATTCGATGTTCGCCCGCAGCGGTTCCAGGTCTGCCTGAGCTGCCAGGGCATCCTTGAGCCGCTGCTCAATCCTGGTGAGTTCCTCGCCGGCAACGGCGGCAGAGACCTGTTCCCAGGACCGGTTGTCCTCGGCGATACGGCGCAGGGCGTCAAGCTGACGGCTCATGCCCTGGTGGGATTCTTCGCGGCTCTGCGCCAGCTCGGCTGCCTTGGCCAGCTCCTGCTGCAGATCTTCCACCTGCGCGGCCACAAGTTCCAGCTTGGCCGCGTTGTCGAAACCGAGCACGTAATCCTGGCGCCCGGTGAAGCGATCGTCTTTCTCCACCGTGTGCCGGTTGCGTTTGACTACCCCGCCCAGGCTCAGGCCCTTGTCCAGGGTGGCCAGCTCATCGGGGTCCTCGACGCACTGGTAGGCGAAGTCGAGGGCGATCCGCTCGCGGATCCACTCCCCGGCCTCCGCCACCGCGCCGCTGGCGAGGATGTCCAGTTTGGTGAGCAGATCGCCGTCGCGCACATCCTCCACGGCCAGCGCGCCGCCGGCGAGCGGCTTGGAGACGTCCACGGCGCGGATGGCGCCGCGCACCTTGTGGTCGTTAAGGTAACGGGTCACG
>NZ_QAIQ01000580.1:0-786 GCF_003061105.1 Arthrobacter sp. HMWF013 | reverse complement strand
CCGCCACTGTTCCTGCCCGTCGGCGAGGTCCATCAGCTCGCCGCCGAACGGCATCCGGTCTTCGGGCACGCCCGTTGCGGCAGCGATCGCCGCACGGTTCTCAATGCTCGACGGCGGCAGCAGGGACTTGCGCGTTTTCAGCGACACGAGCTCCTGCTGGGCGGCGGCCAGTTCGCGTTTTTTGGTGGCGTGGCCGTCGAACGCTTCGAACCGGAGTTCCTGCAGGGCCTGGGAATCATCCTTCAGTTCCGCGGATCTGGCTGCTGCCTGCTCGTGCGCCTGCTCCCAGCCCGCAGCCGTCCACTCAAGCTGCAATCCGGCGTCGGACAGTGCCTTGCGGGCAGCCTCCTCCACCTGCTGGCGGAGCCTCAGCCCAACCCTGGCGTTCTCCAGCGACTGCTCGATCGCGGAGATCGCGTTGCCGCCCTGGTTGTTGTAGTCGGTTTCCAGCTCGCGCAGTTCCTTGGCCAGTCCGTCACGGACCGAACGCTCGGCGGCGAGGTCCTTGGCCTTGGCCTGGGCCAGTTCCTTGATCCGGGCCAGCGTCTTCTGGTGCACAGTGACCGCGAGCTGCTGCTTGTAGGTTTCGAACTCCTCGCCGGCAAGTTCGCGGAGCCGGTTCGCGTCAAGCAGGGACTGCGCGTACTCCTTGTTCAGCCCGGGCACGGGGGCAAGCTGGTCGCGTTGCTGCCGCACATCCTCCAGCCGCTGCCGGATGGACATCAGGTTGCTGAACTCCTCCACCACGTCATCGGCTGCGGTGAGGGTGGCGGGAGCATCCAGGAC
>NZ_QAIQ01000579.1 GCF_003061105.1 Arthrobacter sp. HMWF013 | reverse complement strand
GCCTGGGAGTGGCGCCTGAAGTAGGCCCTGCACGGGCAGTGGGAGAGCGCGTGGAGCGTCGATTCGCCGCACGTCCTACCAACAAGTAACATGTGACTTGCACAACTTCCGGGTACCGGCTAGTTATTCGCGATTAACTGATTACGGTTTGGCAACGGAGTACCAGTATTTGGACATTGTGCGGCTAGGCTCTTCAAGTATGTATGGTGCGTCACAGTGTGAACCTGTGACTGGCCTGCCGGGGAGCAAAAGATTTCCCCTGAATATCTCCCACAACTCATAGGAGGCGGAATGCGTTTTACGCGCACTTCCAAAGCACTCGGCATGGTGGCAATCGCCGCCCTTGCCCTGACCGGCTGCGGCGCTGGAGGCGGCAGCAATGACGGTGCCAGCCAATCCGCCGGTGATCCCAACAAGGTCATCACCGCGTACAGCAACGAACCCCAGAACCCCTTGCTGCCGGCCAACACCAACGAAGTTTACGGTGGCCGCGTTGTCGAGCTGCTCTTCGAAGGTCTTCGCAGCTACGACGCTGACGGCAAGCCCGTCAACGCCCTGGCAGAGTCCATTGAGTCCTCTGACGCCCAGAACTGGACCATCAAGGTCAAGCAGGGTCAGAAGTTCACCAACGGCGAAGCGATCACCGCTAAGACGTTCGTTGATTCCTGGAACTTCGCTGCCAACTCCAAGAACCTGCAGAACAACGGATTCTTCTTCGAGTCCATTGCGGGCTACGAGGATGTCTCGGCTGTAACCACTGAGAAGTCGGCAGATGGCAAGTCCACCACGACGCCGGCTCCCACCGCCGAAACGATGTCGGGCCTGACCGCTACGGATGACTCCACCCTCACGGTGAAGCTGGCACAGCCTGAAGCTGACTGGTCGCTCCGCCTCGGCTACTCGGCATTCTTCCCGCTGCCTGCAGCGGCCCTGGCTGACCCGAAGACGTTCGGTGAGAACCCGGTGGGCAACGGTCCGTACAAGTTCGAAAAGACCGGCGCCTGGGTACACGACCAGTCCATCTCGCTCGTGAAGAACGCTGATTACAGCGGTCCCCGCGAAGCCAAGAACGGTGGCGTGACCTTCAAGTTCTACACCGATCCGGGCCCCGCATACACGGACCTGCAGGCCAACAACCTGGACGTCTCGGATGTATTGCCCTCCAATGCGCTGAAGACATACGTCACGGACTTCCAGGACCGGAACGCCACCAAGCCGGTTGCCACGAACTCCACCCTGAACATCCCGGGCTACAACCCCAACTTCCAGGGTGAAGCCGGACTCCTGCGCCGCCAGGCACTGTCTTACGCCATCAACCGCGAAGAAATCACCAAGGTGATCTTCAACGGAACCCGCACCCCGGCCAAGGCCTTCGCTCCGCCGGTGATCGACGGCTTCAAGGAAGACATCCCGGGCAGCGAAATCCTCACGTTCGACGCCGCCAAGGCCAAGGACCTGTGGGCACAGGCTGAAAAGA
>NZ_QAIQ01000578.1 GCF_003061105.1 Arthrobacter sp. HMWF013 | reverse complement strand
GTCCGGGGCAGTGATGGGTTCTGCAATGGCGGTCATTTCTTTTTCTCTCTTCATTGAGTGGTGTTCAACAACGGGGTTTGGGTTGTCTGAGTCAGCGGGCGCAGGCCGCGACGTGATCCACGATGGGGCGGCGGGGGCGCCTGGCGAATTCGGAATGGGTGCCGAAGAGGCGGTGGCTGTAAACCATGGGGGCCTTCTGGGAACCGGCAGCATGCTGCACCGCGCCTATCAGGATGGTGTGGTCGCCGCCGGAAACGACGTCGTAGAGTTCGCAGGCGAGCCAGCCGGCAGTGCCCTCAAGGCGTGGCAATCCGTGGTCATAGTGCCACTCAGCCTGCTCGAACTTGTCCTCGCCCCTGCCTCCGAACGTCAACGCCAGCTCGGGCTGATGCTGAGCCAGGATGTTGACCGCAAAGCGGCCTTCCCGGCAGATCCTCCGCAGCACATTGGACCGGTTCTCCAGAGCCAAGAGGATCAAGTGGGGCTCCAGTGACAGCGGCATGAACGCGCTCACCGTCGCCCCTGCAGGGCCGTCCTCACCGTCGGTCGTGACGATGGTTACCGGTGAGGGCACCGCTGCCCGCAAGTCCCGGAACTGCGTCTGTGTCTGCATCAGTTCTCCTAATAGATCGTGATCAATGCGTTTATTCTGCATGTGATCCACGTCATGTGTCAAGGGTTTGCGATACGATGATCGTGATCTATTTTTAGGAGGAAATTGTGACGACGCCGCAGGCCGAGATGAGTGAGGGTCCCGCTCTCAGTCGCGAACTGTGGCGGGCGGGGGACTACCAGCAGGGGGCAGCTACCCAGGAGCCCGCCAACCGGGCAATGATGGCGGCCAACCGCCTTCAGGAACTGGCTGCCCGTGCCGGCCAAGGGGAGCGTCTGGGTAGCAAAAACGAGCTGTGGAAGCTTTGCTCGGTATCCATTGGAACCTTTAATGAAGCACTGAAGATTGCCCAGGCCCGGGGCTACGTCACTCTGCGCCGAGGTCCGGGCGGCGGGATCTTTGCGGCCCAGCAGGCTCCTCTGGTCAAGCTCGGAAACCAGATCCTCGCGATCGACGACAGCGAACACATCGTCGCGGACGTCCAACGCATGCGCAATGCCCTGGATCCTCTGGTGCTTGAGGACGCCCTGCTTCACTCGTCGGCTGCCGACATTCTGGAAATGCGGAACGAGCTGGAGGCCATGAAGCAGGCCATGGCCGTTGACGATATACCCACGTTTCTCCACGGCAACTGGCGCTTCCAGGCATGTATCGCCGGCATCTCCCCGAACGTCGTGCTGCGGACGGTCTTCCTCAGCCTGCTGGAAGTTCTCGAACAGCACGCCGTCACCCTGCCGGCTGCACCCGACCGCCCCCTGCACGATGTCCTAAAGCGCAGATATGAACTGTATGAGGG
>NZ_QAIQ01000577.1 GCF_003061105.1 Arthrobacter sp. HMWF013 | reverse complement strand
GTTCCTTACTGCCCGGCGGTCAGCGCGTCGAGGACCGCCGGCAGCAGGACGACGTTCCGGCCCCAGACAGGGTCCAGGATTTCCACGTACCAGGAGTCCGCGAGGAGCAGGGCGAGGGTGTCGTTGGTTTCGTTCGCCCAGTCCTGGATCTGCTCTTCGTCCACCGGGTTCTCACTGGAGCCGAGCACGGTGACCACTTCGCCGCCGTCGAGCGTTACCGGGATGGCTGCACTGCTGGACTCGCCCGGCGCGTGCGCCACGGTCACCAGCTCCGACCGGGTGGAGAGGGCCAGGAGATCGGCGGCCGTTTCGGCGCTGCAGAAAGCGGTGACGTACTGCCGCTGCGCCGTTTCCCCCTTCCGGAGGCCAGGCTGGGACTCCTTGGTGAACAGCCCGTTCCTGTTCAGGGCGGCGAGCTCAGACGCAATGGGTGCCGTCTCGTCGTCGTACGTGGGTGTGAAGGTTGCGGCCTGGTAGTGGCTCTCGCCCTCGAGCCAGCGCGCCGTCAGTTCACCGGCGGCCGCCAGGGTGGTGGCCTGCCGCCAGGCCCCTTTGTCCACGAGGCGCCGGCCGAACTCATCAAGGACTTCCGCTTCTGTGGGTTCCATCCTCGGATGCTACGGCGTGCGATCCGCGGACTCCAGTGGCGGCGACACACCGGTTAATCTGCGCGGGCGGGTATGCCGGCCGCCTGTTCGGCGGCGCTCAGGGCAAGGCCAAGGCGGACGACGGCGGGAGCGTAGCCCTGGTGCCGGGCAGCCCGCAGCTGCTCAGCCTCCCGCATGGCCCGGACGAGTGCCGCCGTTTGCGGCAGCCGGACATCGGTCATGGCCGGGTAGTCGATGCAGTACGCGGGGTCCAGTTCGTAGCGGCGCCAGCGGGTCAGCAGGGAGTCATGCTCGGCTTCCGCCGCTGTGTACACGGGCCGGTCTTCCCGTTGCTGCCGGCGCTGTGACTGCCAGGCCGTGATCCGCGGGGTGCCCCGGTATGCTGCCACGCCCGCACCGGCAGCCAGTGCTGTGAGGAAAACACCGGAAACGGGCGACGTGAGCGTGGGGATGAGGAGTGCCGGGATGGCCACGGCGGACCCCATAAAGACGTCCCAGAAAACCGTATCCGTGGCCTCCCGGTCCGGGTCCGGCGTCGAATGGCGGCGGACCGCAAAAACGGTGGCGGCCACCGCGCACACCAGCACTGCACCCCAGAACACCAGCTGGAATGCTCCGGAAAGGACGGATTCTGCTACTGCCGGCACCGCGGCACCTCCCAGCGTCAGGCC
>NZ_QAIQ01000576.1 GCF_003061105.1 Arthrobacter sp. HMWF013 | reverse complement strand
GTCCCAGAAGGGGTGCGTGCCGTCGTCGAAACCGTCCACACCGGTGTTGGCGGCGCTCAGTTCCAGCTTGGACAGCAGCGGCTCGGTGAGGTCCTTGGTGAGGGCATGGGCAACGTCCACGCGGAAGCCGTCCACGCCGCGGTCGGACCAGAAGCGCAGGGTCCTGAGGAAGTCGTCGCGGACTTCCCGGTTGGACCAGTTCAGGTCCGGCTGCTCCTTGGCGAAGATGTGCATGTACCACTGGCCCGGGGTGCCGTCCGGCTCGGTGATGCGCTCCCAGGCCGGCCCGCCGAAGACTGAATCCCAGTCCGAGGGCGGGAACTCGCCGTTGGGGCCCTTGCCGTCGCGGAAGATGTAACGGTCGCGGGCAGCGGAGCCCTTCGGCGACGCGAGGGCCTCCTTGAACCATTCGTGCCGGTTGGAGGAGTGGTTGGGCACGATGTCGGCGATGAGCTTGATCCCGGCCTGGTGAAGGGCTGCGGCCATTTCGTCGAAGTCCGCCAGCGTGCCGAGCTTGGGGTCCACATCGCGGTAATCGTCCACATCGTAGCCGCCGTCGGCGAGGGCCGAGGGGTAGAACGGGCTCAGCCAGACGGCGTCGATCCCCAGTTCCTTCAAGTACGGGACCCTGGCCGTGATGCCCTTGATGTCACCGATGCCATCGCCGTTCGAGTCGGAGAAGCTGCGCGGATAGATCTGGTACACGGCGGCCTGGCGCCACCAGTTGGGATCGCTCATGCGGTCTGAATCGGACAGGGTTGCCAGCGTGGCGGTGTTGGGCAAGGGAATCCTTCGGAGGTCTCGGCCGTGGTTATTTTGATGGTGGTTACGCTCAAGGGAAGCAATTTAGATAGAATCTAAATATACTCACCATCAATTATCGGTCCCGGGTATCGGAAGGTCAAGATCACATGAAAGCAGGCGGAGCGGCCACGCCCCAGATGATGCGCCGGGTCAATGCCCACGCCGCCTTGGCCTTCCTGCGGACCACCGGGGTAGCCACCGGCACCGACCTGATGGCAGCCACGGGCCTGACCAGGGCCTCCGTCATTGCCGTATGCGAAGACCTGCTCCGCCGCGGGTGGATCAGCGAGCTGGACTCCGGCCGCGAAACCGGCTCATTGAAGGGCCGGCCCGCCCGGCGCTTCGAACTGAACCCCCGGGCCGGCTTCGTTGTGGGCATCGACATCGGCGCCGCCACCACCACTGCGGTGGTGGCAGACCTTCGCGGAACCATCGTGGGCAAGGCGAGCCGCTCCTTCCGCAGCGCTGAAATTCCGGCCCGCGAGCGGATCGAGGTGGTGAACCAGGCGTGTGGCGAGGCATTGGCTGAGGCAGGGACCGGTCCGGCTGCTGTCCTGGCGGTAACAGCGGGCCTGGCAGCACCCGTGGACCGGGACGGCAACGTCCTGCTGACAAAGCAGTTCTGGCGGAAGTTCGACGTCGGACTCCGCACGGCCCTTGCCGAGCGGCATGGCTGGCGGGTACTGCTGGAAAACGACGCCAACCTGGCCGCTTTGGGTGAACGGTGGCGGGGATCAGGCGTAGGCGTCAATGACCTGGTGGTCATCCTGGCCAGCGAGCGGATGGGCGCCGGCATTATCGAATCGGGCCGGCTGCTGCACGGGCACAGCGGGGCCGCCGGCGAGATGGGCTACCTGGACATGATCGAGGGCGTGGGCAGCGCCGATGGCATCGCCTACCTTGCCCGCGAGTGGTTTGCCCGGCCCGGGGAACCGCCCACGGTCGAAGCCCGGGAGGTGTTCGCGGCCGCGGCAGCCGGTGACCCCGCCGCCGTCCTGGTCATGGACAGGCTGGCAGAGCGCGTGGCACGGGTGATCGCCTCGGTGGCCATTATGGCCAACCCAGAGCAGGTGGTGCTCGGCGGCGCCGTAGCCGATTCAGCGGGGGTGCTGCTGCCGGGCATCATGGAGCGGCTGCCCCGCTTCACCGCCACGGTCCCCCGGGTCACGGCGTCGCCGCTGGGCGATTCGATCGTGACGGTGGGGGCAGTCCGGCATGCGCTCGACTACGTGGAGGCGCATGCCCTCGACCTGGAACTTCCGGCGGGGACGTAGGGCCGGCCGCGTTCAGGCCCGGGGCTGCAGCGCCGCAGCGATGGGCAGGGTGCCATCGCGGAATTCGATGGTCCTACCGGCGGTCTCAGGCAGGTCAAGCACAGCTGCAGCAACACTGGCAGTATTGCTGCGGGACGTTTCCTGGCCGCCCTCCGGCAGGGGATCCACCTCGATGAGCCCGGTCCCGGGCCGGTCCGTCAGTGCGCCCGGCCCCAGGATGGTCCACGCCAGGTCCGTGCCGCGCAGGTACTCGTCCGCCGCCGCTTTGGCCTCTGCATAGGCGAAGAAGCTGTTGTCCGCCGGCACCCCATGGTCCGGACCGGCGCCCAGGTAGGAGACCATGACATAACGCCCGACGCCGGCCTCCGCCGCCGCGTCCATCGACCGGATCGCGGCGTCGCGGTCCACCGCATACGTCCTCTCCGGGTTGCCGCCGCCGGCGCCGGCGGACCAGACCACCGCGTCATGTCCGCTGAGCGCACCGGCGATTTCCGCCGTCGTCGAGTTTTCAATGTCGAGGACCGACGGCGTCGCGCCGGTTGCCGAGACGTCGCCGGCATGGTCCGGGTTGCGGATGATCGAGGTGACGCTGTGGCCTTCCCCGGTGAGCAGGGTGGACAGGTGCAGGGCCACTTTGCCGTGGCCGCCGATGATTACGATGCGGGTCATGTCCCCCATTCTGCACCTGCCGGCCACCGGAGGCCGGACCGCGCCGCCTCGGGGGACGCCGGGCTCAGGGCAGCACGCGGTAGCGGAGGTACACCGTGCCGCTGCCGAAGGTATGTTCCTCGAGGAGTTGAAGCCTGAGGTTCAGGCCATCGGGAAGGTACTTCCGGCCGCCGCCCACCACATACGGGCAGACGAAGAGACTGCATTCGTCCACCAGCCCCGCCTGCAGGGCAGCGGAGGCGAGAATGGGACCGCCGATGCCAATACCGCTCTCGGTTCCGGCCTTCAGCTTCCGGACTGCCTCAGGATCGAAGGTCTTCTCGATCCTGGTGCGGGCGGTGGAGGCGGCAGCAAGCGTAGTGGAGTACACCACTTTGTCCGCCCCGTGCCAGATCCGCGCAAAATCCTGCACTACAGCAGGCTCCGCCGAGGTGTCCCAGGTTTCCCAGACCGACATGACCTCGTACATGTTGCGGCCAAAAAGGTAGGTGCCTACGTCTCGTTGGAGGTCGTTGACGAAGGCATGGACTTCCTCATCCGGCTGGCTGAAGTCGAAATTGCCGTCCCGGTCCGCGATGTACCCGTCCAGCGAAGCGGAGAGGTGGTATGTGAGCTTGCCCATGCGCACATTCTGCCCCGGCGGATCCGGGTTGGATAGGCGTCTGTGTGGGCCGGAAGATCCGGGGTATGCAAAAGGACCCCGGAGGCGTTGGCCTTCGGGGTCCTGCTCTGTAGCGGTGGGGAGGCTCGATCTCCCGACCTCACGATTATGAGTCGTGCGCTCTAACCAACTGAGCTACACCGCCACGAATGAGAAAAACCTGCGCAAGCCGGTCAAAAACCGCCTTGACACAGGCCCTCATCCAGAGCCCCCCACCGGAATCGATCCGGTGACCTCGTTCTTACCAAGAACGCGCTCTACCACTGAGCTAGGGGGGCAACGAGTAAATACTCTACCGGAAGATTTCGCCACCAACAAATCGGCATCAGGGCCGGTCAGAGGGCGCCGAAACAGTTGCATCGGCGCCCTTTTTATGGCCTCAATCCGGCATTGAAAACTACGGCAGGCGCAGCACCTGTCCGGGGTAAATCAGGTCCGGGTTCGGGACGGTGTCCGCGTTAACCGCGATCAGGGCGTCCAGGTCCACGCCGAACTGTACGGCGATCCCGCCCAGGGTATCCCCGGCCTCAACCACGACCTCCGAAACCGCCGCCGGGGCGGGAGCGGGCGGTGGTGCAGCTGCGGCTGCAGCTGCAGCCTGCGCGTCGGCGGCCTGCTGGGCGGCCGCAGCGTCCGCGGCGGCCTGATTGGCGGCTGCAGCGTCTACGGCAGCCTGGTCAGCCGCTGCCCGGTCCGCGGCGGCCTGCTGGGCGGCTGACGCGTCAGCGGCGGCCTGCTGGGCGGCTGCAGCGTCCGCGGCGGCCTGGTCAGCCGCTGCCTGGTCAGCCGCCGCCTGGTCCGCTGCCGCATGGTCCTGGCTCACCTCGGGGGTGGCTGTGCCGGCAGGAGTTGCCTGGGTGGTGCCGGCTCCGGCCTCCACGCCCCCGCCTGCCTGCGGTGCGTCCTTCGCCCCGTTCTTGTCCCCAATCCCGAGGTTCTTCTTCAGATCGTCCAGGAATCCCACAGTGTTGCCTTTCATGAGGCTTTGCGACCGACAGAGCCGGGCCGCAGCCAGGCCGGGTCGATCCGCAGCTACGCGGTCGGTAGCCCCTCGATCGTAGGGGTGGAAGCATCCGCTGCCAAGGGCCGGACCCGTCGCGGCAGCACGCCGTCGGGCGTTAAATGCCTGTGGGCCGGCTCGAAAGCCGGCCCACAGGGGGAATTTGTCAGGCTAGCTGACGGTTACCACTTGCCCTTGCGGTTGAAACCGCCCTGGCCGCCCTCGGTGCGGGGCTTGCGTGAGCCGTCGCCGTGGCCGCCGAAGCGGGAGTCGCTGGCCTGGCCGCGGTTTGCGCCGCTGTCGGTGCCAACGGAGCGCTCTGAACGGTCGCTGTAGGAGCGGCCGCCGCGGTCAGCTGAGCTGCGCTCGCCGTCGGACTTGCGGAATTCCTTCTTGAACCCGCCGTTGCCCTTGAAGTTGCCGCCACGGTCTCCACCGGAGTAACCGCCGCGGTCGCCGCCGCCACGGTTGCCCTGGTATCCGCCACGCTCGCCGCCGCCGGAGGGCTTGCGGCCGTTGTCCAGCTCGAGGTGGATCAGTTCGCCGCCGATCCGGGTGCGGGACAGTGCGCGCAGCTGCTCGGGGCTCAGGTCCGCCGGAAGCTCCACGAGGGAGTGGTCCGAGCGGATGTCGATGCCGCCGATCTGGGCCGAGGAGATGCCGCCTTCGTTGGCAATGGCGCCAACGATGGAACCCGGCATGACGCGCTGGCGGCGTCCGACGGCGATCCGGTAGGTGGCGTTGCCCTCGGTGAGGGTACGGGTGGGGCCGCGTGAGCCGAAGCCGTCCTTGGAGCGCTCGCGCTTCTGGAACTCAGGAGCTGCAGGCAGTTCCTTGACCAGGAGCGGCTGTCCGCCCTGGGCCATAACGGCCAGCGCAGCAGCGATCTCCGAGGCCGGCACGTTGTGCTCTTCCTCGTAGGAGGAGATGAGGTCGCGGAACGCGGCAACGTCCTCGGACTCGAGGGTCTCGGTGATGCGCTCGGCGAACTTGCCCAGGCGCAAGGTGTTGACCGTCTCGGCCGTGGGCAGGTGCATCTGCTCCACCGGCTGGCGGGTTGCCTTCTCGATGGAACGCAGCAGGTACTTCTCCCGCGGGGTCATGAACAGCACAGCGTCACCACTGCGGCCTGCGCGGCCGGTACGGCCGATGCGGTGCACGTAGGACTCGGTGTCGTGCGGGATGTCGTAGTTGATCACGTGGCTGATGCGCTCGACATCAAGGCCGCGGGCCGCGACGTCGGTGGCCACGAGGATGTCGATGCGGCCTTCCTTCAGCGCCTCGACGGTCCGCTCGCGCTGCTGCTGCGGGATGTCGCCGTTGATGGCGGCAGCCTGGAAGCCCCGCGCCTTCAGCTTGTCAGCCAGGTCCTCGGTAGCCATTTTGGTGCGCACGAAGGCGATAACGCCGTCGAACTCTTCAACCTCGAGGATGCGGGTCAGCGCGTCCAGCTTGTGCGGGCCCATGACCTGCAGGTACCGCTGGCGGGTGTTGGCGCCGGTGGTGGTCTTGGACTTGACCGAGATCTCGGCCGGGTTGTTCAGGTACTGCTTGGACATCCGGCGGATCTGGCTCGGCATGGTGGCGGAGAACAGGGCAACCTGGCGGTCCGACGGAGTCTGCTGGAAGATCTGCTCCACGTCTTCGGCGAAGCCCATGCGCAGCATTTCGTCGGCCTCGTCCAGCACCAGGTACTGGAGTTCGGACAGGTCCAGGGAACCCTTGGAGATGTGGTCGATCACACGGCCGGGGGTACCCACAACAACCTGGGCACCGCGGCGCAGGCCGGCGAGCTGGGGGCCGTAAGCGGAGCCGCCGTAAACGGGGAGGACCGTGAAGTCATCGATGTGCTTGGCGTAGGAGGTGAAGGCCTCGGCAACCTGGAGCGCGAGCTCGCGGGTCGGTGCCAGGACCAGGGCCTGGGTCTTGCGGGACGGGCCGTTGAGGTCGTGGAGCTCGGCCAGGCGGGACAGTGCCGGTACTGCGAATGCTGCAGTCTTACCGGTACCCGTCTGGGCGAGGCCCACGACGTCGCGGCCTTCAAGCAGCAACGGGATGGTTGCGGCCTGGATGGGGGAAGGCTTCTCGTAGCCGACATCCTGCAGTGCTGCGAGGACGCGGCCGTCAATGCCGAGATCGGCGAAGCGGATGCCGTCAGCTTCAGTGCCGGCTTCGCCGCTGGTGGGGTCAGCCTGGGGGGCTTCTTCCGTGCGTGCTTCTTCGGTGCGGGGGGCTTCAGCCTGGGGAGCTTCTTCGGCCTTGATGGCCTCGGCCTGCGGGGCTTCGTCCTGCTGGACGTCGGCCTGGGGGGCGTCTGCCTGCGGTGCTTCGATAAAGACTGCAGCGGGTGCGGTCTCGACGTCGGTCACGGTAGTTTCGGTCTCGACGGAGTCATTTTGGTTTTCGGGCATAGGGAAATTTCCTCATCCATAGGGGGCCAGGCGGCACTACCCGAGGTGAGCGGAGCCGCAGTACTGTGCCGTGGGTGCCGGGCAAACATTGACCGGCCGGTCATTTAGAAGTCCGGCGCTTTCGCAATCCCGTGGCAGGACTTCACGCTGCATCTCTTGGCTGCTATCCCAGCAGTCTGTACAGCGTTTTCTTTAGCCGGCTCTCCCTATGAAAATGCCCGCATCGCAATAGCGGGCCCCAACACTTGCCAGTCCTGCCTCAAAAATTGGGCAGGAATAAGGGATTTCCGGAGTGGGGGATGTTTCAAGTGTAAGGTATGGATCCGCCTTCCAGGTAATTGAAGGCACGACGGCGGCGGTGGGCTTGCTCACACGGCTCCCGCCCGTGCCCCATCCGGGCAGCGGCTACCGGGCCAGCTGCCGCAACAGCGACTCGAACTTCTGGTTGAATTCCGGCTGCTGCAGGCGGATCTCCCCGTCGGCGTCGGCATCCCGGAGCGCTTCCATTGACTCAGGGTCCGGATCGCTGAACCACTTGCCGATCGTAATGCCATGCGTGGGGACGTACAGCCGGTGGATATGGTCGCCGGCCTGGATGGTGCCGGTCCGGGTCACCCGCAGGTAGGCTCCCACGCGTCCGGCTTCAGTAAACCGTTTGACGAACCGGGGCTCCTTGAACCGCCGCTGGAAAGTGGCGCAGGGCGTGCGCGGCGACGTAACTTCCACTTCCACGTCCAGCCCGATCTTCCAGCGCTCCCCGATCACTGCCCCGGTGGTTTCGATGCCGGATACCCTGAGGTTTTCGCCGAAGACCCCCGGCGGAAGGTCCCGCTGAAGCTCTTCCGCCCAGTAATCGGCCTCCTCCTGCGAATACGCGTAGAGGGCCTGATCCAGCCCGCCATGATGGACCCTGTTCGCCTGGATATCGCCACGGAGGCCCAGCTTGTGGACCTTGACGGGGCCTTCCACCGGCCGCTTGTCGATGGCGGTGACCCCCACGCTGCTTTCGTCGGGAAGAAGCTGGTGGACGCGGCAGACGGCGAGTACTGATGCGGTTTCCATGGCTCCAGTGTAGGTTCCCCAAGGGACGTTCGGCCTGCGCTGCCGGGTGGGGACTTCTCCCCCGGTTTCTGCTCGCAGCAGGCCGGGGCACCGGTTAGGCTGATTTCAGGATTTAGTTGCCTCGCGCAAGGTTGCGCCCACATTTGAGCATGGACTACCAAGGGGGAAGTCATGGACCCGGACAAGGACCAGGACAACGGTCCGGACAAGGACCAAGGCGGCCCTGATGCGGACCGCACAAAAGGCATGCCGAAACCGCCGCCATGGCAGGTGCCGAAGCCGGAACTCCGCCCTGAACTCCTGAATCAGCCCACGCCAACGGTGGACCCCTTCGCGAAGGACCGCGAGCGTGAGCTCCACGATGCGGCCGCGCGGAAGAAGCGCTCGCAGCGGCGGACTGTCGTGGTGGGCCTGGGCGTGACGGCACTCCTGGCCGGCACCATCACCGCCATCGTCGCAAGCAACGAGGACGAACCCGAGTACGCCCAGGTGTGTTTCAACGAGGAGACCGGCGAGCGCGTCGAAGACACCCAGTGCAACAGCTCCGCCGGCCGCGGCGGTGCACTGTACGCCTGGTACTTCTACTCGCGCGGCGCCAGCGTGCCGGCCGTGGGCCAGAACCGGTCCTCGTACCCGAGCTACACCAACAACATTCCCAGCGGAGCCAAAGCGTCCACGGGTTACAGCACCAAGGGCGGAACGGTCAGCCGGGGCGGCTTCGGCAGCAGCTCCAAGGGCGGAAGCACGGGGGGCTAGGCGTGAAGCGGTTGTTATCGGAGCCCAGGCCTGACTGGAAGCAGAAGATCGAAGAGCAGGGCCTGGTCTTCTCCACCACCACCATGCCCGACGGCCGGAAGATCGAGTACTGGAATGAGGCCGCGTACTACGAATTCACCATGGACGAGGTGGAAACGCTCGAGGTCACTGCCGAGGACATGCACAAGATGTGCCTGGAGGCGGCCCGCTTCCTGGCCACCGGCGCCATGGGGAACATCGGCATCGGCCCGCAGGCCCTGGAGCTGGCGGCCGAGTCGCTGCAGGCAGGTGACATGGACGTGTACGGCCGGTTCGACTTCATCTATGACGGCCAGGGGGGCCCGGCCAAGATGCTCGAGTACAACGCGGACACCCCCACCGGCCTGATCGAGGCTGCCGTGGCGCAGTGGTTCTGGCTGCAGGATGTCTTTCCTGAAAAGGACCAGTGGAACGGCATCCACGAGGCGCTGATCCGGCAGTGGAAGAAGATGCAGTACCGGACCGGGATGAGCACCCTCCACATTGCCCATTCCGAGGCCGAGGAGTCGGGCGAGGACTGGATGACCGCGGCCTACATGCGCGATGTCGCCAGCCAGGCGGGCTGGACCACCATCGGGATCAACATGTCGGATATCGGCTGGGACCCCAACCTCAACCGGTTCGTGGACCTGGACAACTTCATGATCAGCACCATGTTCAAGCTCTACCCGTGGGAGCTGATGATGAAGGAGCCGTTCGGGCACCGGCTGCTGCAGCGGGCCCACAATCCACGCTGGGTGGAGCCGGCCTGGAAGATGCTGCTCTCCAACAAGGCGTTGCTCGCCGCGCTGTGGCACCTGTACCCGGACCACCCCAACCTCCTGCCCGCCTACCTCAACGAGCCCGGGCCCCTGAAGGAATGGGTGGCCAAGCCCCTGCACGGGCGCGAAGGCGACAACATCAGGATCCACGCACCCGGCATCAGCCTCGAACAGCCGGGCGGATACGGGCGCGAAGGCTGGTGCTACCAGCAGTACCATCCGCTCCCCGACTTCGACGGCAACCATCCGGTCCTGGGCCTGTGGGTGGTGGACGGTGAGTCCGTGGGCTGCGGGATCCGGGAATCGGACGGCCCCATTACCGATTACTTCTGCCGTTTTGTGCCCAACACCATTGACGCCCCCGCTCCGCTTTCGGTGCAGGCCCACTCCAGCAAAGCAGGTATCGCACTATGAGCACAGAGACGACGACGGCGGCCGGCGGCCCCGGGGGTCCCTCCGGCGGTGCCGTTCCCGCCAAGGGCCTCCGCGCCGGGATCCTGGACCTCGGCGACTCGGTCATGCTGGGGCTTGCCTCCACCGCCCCCGTGTACTCCCTGGCAGCCACCCTGGGGCTGATTGTTGCCGTGAACGGCAATTACACCCCTCTTATCCTGATCCTGGGCTTCATCCCGGTCCTCTTCATCGCCTACGCCTTCCGTGAACTGAACAGCGCGATGCCGGACTGCGGAACCACGTTCACCTGGTCGCGCCGCGCGTTCGGGCCGTGGGCAGGGTGGCTGGGCGGCTGGGGCGTGGCGCTGGCGGGCATCGTGGTGCTGGCCAACCTTGCCCAGGTGGCCGGGCAGTACCTGTGGCTCCTGATCGGCGACGGCTCACTTGGCGGAAACAAAGTGGTGGTCACGGCCACGGGTGTTCTGTTCATCGTCTTCATGACACTGGTGAACTACCGCGGCATCAGGCTGGGCGAGCATGTCCAGCGGGTCCTGACATACGTGCAGTATGTCTCGCTGGGCATATTCGCCATTGCGCTGATTGTCCGGATCGCGGGCGGTGCCCCTGAGGGCCAGGCCTTCGATATCGAGTGGTTCAACCCGGCCGGCGCGTTCGCCGATCCCAGTGCCGTGGTGCACGGCGCCCTGCTGGCCCTGTTCATCTACTGGGGCTGGGACACCTGCCTGGCGGTGAACGAGGAAACCGAGAATCCGGCCACAACGCCCGGCCGCGGCGCCGTCATTTCGGCTTTTGTGCTGGTGGCCATCTACGTTTCGGTGGCCCTGCTGGTCATGATGTACGCCACCGTGGGCACGGAGGGAATCGGGCTGGGCAACGAAGCCAACCAGGATGACGTCTTCCTGGCCATGAAGGACGTGGTCCTGGGTCCGTGGGGCTGGCTGATCATCGTGGCCGTCCTCGCGTCCGTGCTGTCCTCCACGCAGACCACCATCCTTCCCACGGCGCGCGGCACACTGTCCATGGGTGTGTACGGGGCGCTGCCGCCGAAGTTCGGTGAAGTCCACCCGCGCAACCAGACCCCGGGATTCTCCACCCAGGTGATGGGCGCTGCCGCCGTGGCCTACTACGTGGCCATGAACTTCCTCAGCGAAAACCTGCTCTCCGATTCCATCAGCGCCATCAGCCTGTTCATCGCCTTCTACTACGCACTCACCGGCTTCTCGTGCGCCTGGTATTTCCGCGGCACCCTCCGGGACTCGGCCCGCAACCTCTGGTTCCGGGGCATCCTGCCGCTGGCCGGTGCCCTGCTCCTGACGGCAGCATTCTTCATCTCGGCGGTCGAAATGTGGGACCCGGCGTACGGCGATACCCAGATCTTCGGCATCGGCGGCGCGTTTGTCAGCGGCGTGGTGTTGCTGGCCCTGGGCGTTGTGCTGGCGGTTGTCTGCCGGTTCCTGCCCTCAACCCGGGAGTACTTCACCGGAAAGCCCGGGGTCCCGGCCGGCCCGTAGGATGCTCCCATGAGCTACGACGCCGCCACACCCCTGGGTATGGATCCTTCCGACATCCTCGCCCTCGACTCCCTGCTGAGCCCGGACGAGCTCGAAGTCCGTCAGAAGCTCCGCGACTTCACCGACCAGCGCATCAAACCCGGCATTGCGCGCTGGTACGACGACGCCGTCTTCCCCCTGGAGCTCGCACCCGAACTGGGCGAACTCGGCGTCCTGGGCATGCACCTGGAGGGGTACGGCTGTCCCGGCCGCACCGCCGTCGAATACGGTCTTGCCGCCATGGAACTTGAGGCCGGCGACTCCGGGATCAGGACCTTCGTCTCGGTCCAGGGCTCGCTGGCCATGACCGCCATCCACAAGTGGGGTTCCGAGGACCAGAAGCAGGAGTGGCTCCCCCGGATGGCCGCCGGCGAGGTGATCGGGTGCTTCGCCCTGACCGAACCCACGGCCGGTTCGGATCCGTCCTCCATGACCACTGTTGCCCGCCGGGACGGAACGGGAGACGACGCCGGCTGGGTGCTGGACGGTGCCAAGCGCTGGATCGGGCTGGCGTCCGTGGCCGGGGTGATGGTGGTCTGGGCCAGGACCGACGACGGCGTCCGCGGCTTCCTGGTGCCGGCAGGAACACCCGGGGTCACGGCCACGCCCATCCCGCAGAAGCTCTCGATGCGGGCCTCCATCCAATGCGATGTGGTGTTCGACGGCGTCCGGCTGGGACCGGAGGCCATGCTCCCCGCGGCCCTTGGTTTGCGGGGCCCTTTCACGTGCCTGAACGAGGCACGCTACGGGATCGCGTGGGGGGCCATGGGCGCAGCCCGCGATTCCTACGAAGCCGCCCTGAAGTACTCCCTGGACCGGCTGCAGTTCGGGAAGCCGCTGGCCGGGTACCAGCTGACCCAGGAAAAGCTGGTCAACATGCTCGTGGAAATCCAGAAGGGAACCATGCTGGCCATCCACCTGGGAAGGCTCAAGGACGCGGGCAGGCTCAAGCCGGAGCAGATCTCGCTGGCGAAGCTGAACAACGTGCGTGAGGCCATCGCCATCGCCCGGGAAGCACGTTCGATCCTGGGCGGCAACGGGATCACCCTGGATTACCCGCCGCTGCGGCACGCGGCCAACCTGGAATCGGTCCGCACCTATGAAGGCACCGACGAAGTCCATACCCTGATCCTCGGGCAGCACATCACGGGCCTCAACGCGTTCCGGTAGCGCGGGCTCCGAAGGTAAGGCCCTCAGGCCGAGAAGCCGCCGTCGGCCTTGACCAGCTGGCCGGACACCCAGCGGCCTGCCGGTGACAGCAGGAACGCCACGGTGGCGCCGATGTCCGCCGGAGTTCCCAGCCGGCCGCCCGGCTGCCTGGCGGTGAGCTCTTCACGGACCTCACGGCTCATCCAGCCGGTGTCGATGGGCCCCGGGTTGAGCACGTTCGCCGAGATGCCCAGCGGCCCCAGCTCGCGCGCAGCGGCAATGACAATCCGGTCGAGGGCACCCTTTGACGCGCCGTACGGCAGGTTGAACGCCGTATGGTCACTGGTCAGCGCAACGATCGCGCCGCCGTCGGCCGGTGCCTGCCGTGTGAACGCGGCGATCAGTTGCCAGCTGGCCCGTGTGTTCACGGCGAAGTGGCGCTCAAAGGCTTCCAGCGTGGTGTCCATGATCCCGGAATCCACGGACTCAGCGTGGCTGAGCACCAGACCCTGGAGCGGCCCGGCGAGGCCCGTCGCCTCGGCCACAAGCCGGTCCGCTGCTTCCGGGTC
>NZ_QAIQ01000575.1:362-6871 GCF_003061105.1 Arthrobacter sp. HMWF013 | reverse complement strand
CGAAGGTCAGTCCGCCGGGAACCTGGAACGTGGGCATCAGTTCCAGCATGCCCACGTTGACGTGCCGGGGAGTTTCGATGGCGTAGTCCATGGCGTTGACGATGTCATCCGTAGTCAGCGACTCGTAGCCTTCGTAGTAGGTCTTCCAGGCCTCTTCCATGGCCTCGGGGGTTCCACCCATGTTGCGGCCGAAGATCTCCGTTTCAACGCGTCCCGGGCAGATCTCCGTCACGCGGATGCGCTTTCCCACGGTGTCGTTGCGCAGTTGCCGGGACACCTGGTGCACTGCCGCCTTGGTGGCGTGGTAGACCGTGTGGCCGTAGAAGTTGTACACCCCGGCGATGGAACTGACGTTGATGACGTGCCCCAAATCGCGTTCCACCATGCCCGGCAACACCAGTCTGGTCAGCTGGAGCAGCCCGCGGAGGTTGACGTCGATGAGTTCGTCGATGTCGTTGTCGCTGGAGTCCAGGATGTTGCCGGGCCGGGAGACGCCGGCGCAGTTCACCAGGACATCCACTTCGAGATGTCCGACGGCGGCAGTCAGGGCTGCGGTGTCGGTCAGGTCAACGATGTGGGGGACCGCTCCGGTCTTGTCCGCGAGTTCGTTCAGCCGGTCCTCGTTGCGGGCCAGGGCGTGCACGGTGAGCCCGCGCTTGGCCAGGCGTTCGGCGATCGCGGCGCCCATTCCGGTGGATGCACCGGTGACGAGCGCGGTTGAGTAGTCAGAAAAAGTCATGGGGTTCTCCTATGTGAGGTGCAGCGCGGAACTGCTCGGTGAAGGAATAGTCAGGCGTCGCGGAGGGGCTGGTGTGCCCGGTCCTTGACCGTGCTGACGGCGGCAAGGGTGCCCAGTGCGGTGATGACGGCATAGAAAGCGGGCATGTAGATGTTGCCGGTGGATGAGATCAGCCAGGTCATCAGCAGCGGTGCGGTGCCGCCGAAGAGTGCCGAGGAGATGTTGTAGCCCAGGCCGTAGGCGGAGTACCGGACACGGGTGGGGAAGAGTTCAACGATCAGGATGTGGATCACTGCCGTGTGGCCGGCGAAGACCACGGCCATGATGCAGGCGCCGAGGATGGCCAGTGCCATCTCGCCGGTGGCGATCAGGGCGTAGGCGGGAATCCCGACGATCGCCATGGCGATAGCGGAGCCGGCGATGACCTTCTTGCGGCCGATGCGGTCAGAGAGGGCGCCCATGAACGGGATGGCGATGCAAATTACCACCAGGCTGCAGGCGGTGACGAGAAGTGCTTCGCCGATGGTGAAGTTGAGCTGCTTGCCCTTGAGGAACGTGGGCATGTAGGAGAAGAGGACGTAGTAGCCGGAGCCGTTCATGAGCGGGATGAAGAGGGCCAGCAGCATGGCGCGGCGGTGTTCGGCGGAGGCGAAGGCTTCCTTCAGCGGGTTGGCGGACAGGCCGCCTTCTTCCTTGAGCTTCTCAAAGTTCGGGGTGTCGCTGATGGCCTTGCGGATGTACCAGCCGATGACGCCCATGGGGATGGCGACCAGGAACGGGATGCGCCAGGCAAAGGAACCGAACCCTCCGCCGTCGATCGCTGCCTGGGTGAGCCAGGGCGACATGGAGAATGCGACGAGCGTGCCGGTGAGCAGGGCTGCGAAGGAGGCGATCTGGGCGTAGGAGGTGATGATGCCGCGTTTGCCTTCAGGGGCGTGCTCGGCGAGGAAGGTCATGGCGCCGGCGGATTCGCCGCCGACGGAGAAGCCCTGCAGCATGCGGAGCAGCACCAGGAGGATCGGCGCGGCGATGCCGATGGCCGAGTAGGCGGGCAGCAGGCCGATGCCCGCCGTCGCGACGCTGATCAGCAGGATGACAAAGACCAGCAGCTTTTGCCGTCCGATCCTGTCCCCCAGGAATCCGCAGACCACGGCGCCAAGTGGGCGCACGAAGAAGGAAACGGCGTAGCCGGCGAAGACAAACAGCAGGGCGTTGTCCGGGTTGCCTGGGGCCAGGAAGACGAGGGCCAGGGTTCCCGCCATAAAAGCGAAAATGCCGTTGTCGTAAAGCTCCACGAAAATGCCGACGCAGCCGGCAGTGACAACTTTGCGGGTCTGCTTGCTCGTGAGCCGCTCTTGCGGCTGGGCCGCATGCGTTGAAGTTGACATGGTTTTCCTTACTAAGGGGGATGGTAACAAGGCTTTGGATCTGACGCGAGGTTTGTTAGGTTCCGGCAGCCGGGGCGAGCTGTGACCAGCCGGGCCGGCTGCCGATTCCCAGGAGGGCGAACACTGTGCTGACGGTGGAACGGAGGTTCTCGAGCTCCCGCAAGGCCGCCCGGTGTTTCGCTGTCGCGTCGGGGACGGTGGTCTTGCGGAAAGTTAAGGTGTGGCCGGGCCTGGCCTGGGCGAGGACGTCCAGCGAGCGGCTGGTGACCACTGCGAGGACGGGGTAGCCGGCGGTAACCCCGCGGCCCCGGTGCAGCACCAGGAGTTCTTCCCGGGAAGGCACTTCGATGGCTCCCACCGGGACTCCGCGGGAGAGCACTTCGGCGCTTGACTGGCGTTCGGGAAGGGCTCCGCCAAGGCGCAGGCCAATGTGGTTGCTCCGCCCGCTGACCGTGTAGTCCGTTGTGAAGAGCAGCTCAGCGGTGTCGCCGAATTCGTCCACGTCCGGCCCGTCGGTGACTTCCACGACGGCCTGGCTGCTGAACTCCGGCCGGGTCAGGCCCAGCCGGAACAGCGGCAGGTCGAAGTAGGGCTGGCGGATGGGTGCGACGCTTCGCGAGGTCTTGAGTTCGGTGCCTTCGGTCAGGCGCAGTCCAAATCCGACGACGGTGTCCGGGGCGCAGCTGCCGAGAAGGACCGGGGCCTCAACTGAGCCGTGGACGGCAACGTAGGCCCGCAGTCCGCCGGTCATACGGCGCAGTGCCACAGTTTCGCCGGCACGGACGGACACCGGTTCCCACTGCTGGCATTCCCGCCCGCCCACGGTGAGGTGGAGGGGCGCTCCGGTGACCGCGATGAGGATGTCGGTGGTGGCACGCATCCGGAAGTCCAGGGCGGTGATCTCGAGCAGCGGGGCGCCGTCGTCGTTTCCCGTGAGGATGTTCGCCGCGCGTGCAGAGAACTGGTCCAGAGCCCCGTTGACCGGCAATCCGAAGCGGGGTCCGCGGAAGCGGCCCAGATCGGTGACGACGGAATTTCCAGGCTGCTGGATGATCAGTGAGCCGCTCATCTTGCTGCCTCCAGCTTCCGGCCGGCGTAGTCCGCGAATTCCCCGGCGTGGATCTGGCGGAACCTCAGCAGGTCGCCGGGTACGTAGGGAACCAGCGGTTCGGCGGCGGCATCCAGAACAGTGAGGGGGGTCTGGCCGATCACGCACCACCCGCCGGGGGCAGCGGCCGGGGCGATGACTGCCTGCCGTCCTGCGACGGCGACGGCGCCTGCCGGGACGGACAGCCGCGGGTCCTTCAGCCTTGGAACGGGGACCGGAAAGTCGGGCCCGTCCATCATGGGCGAGCCGGCAGGGGCGCCCAGGCAGCGGATGACGTAGGACTTGGCAATGTGCAGGGCGATGATCTCTTCCACGGGCAGTTGCTGCTGTTCGGCAACGCGTTCCAGGTCAGGACCGTACTCGCCGCCGTAAACAACGGGCACGCTGAATTCGCGGGCAGCCCGGGCAGGGGCGCCGATGAAGTCGATCTGCTGCATGCCCAGGAGGACGAATGCCCGGACCTGGCGTGCCGATGTGACGCCGGGATCGAATTCGACGAGCAGTGAGTCGTAGGTTGGCACGGCGCCGTGGACACCGTCCGCTCCTGCGGCCTCCAGCCATGCCGCGAGGGCATGTACCGTGCTCCAGTTGGCCTCGGGGTCAGGTGAAGAGGCGACGACGCGGAGTGCGGCGTCTCCGGACTCGTAGACGTCCACTGGGGTTGGCGTTGTGGGAGCGGGCATCTCAGGCAGCCGTCACTTTGGCGGCCAGGACCTGTGCGACAGGAGCGATCCTCACTCCCGCGCGTTCCAGTTCGGCGCGCACCTGGCGGGCCAGCTGGACAGCGCCAGGGGTATCTCCATGCAGGAGGACAGTGTCGGCGACGATCGGCAGGTCTGTTCCGGCGACGGTTTGAATGAGGCCTTCGCAGACCATCCGGATGGTGCGGTCCACAATCGCTGACGGATCGTGGATGACGGCGCCGGGGCGGCTGCGCGGAACCAGGGTGCCATCTGCCTCGTAGGCGCGGTCGGCGATGCCGACGATCGCGACCGGGAGTTGACGCACGGCTGCGGCGTCGGCAAGTTCGCCGTCCTGGGCCAGGACTATCAGGTCCGGGTTGATGCGGGCGGAAGCGTCGGCCACGGCCGCGGCATAGTCCGGCCGTGTGGCCACGAGGTTGCCGAGGCGCCCATGGGGTGCGAGGTGGGCGACGCCGGTGCCGTGGTACGCGGCGAAGGCGCTCAGGGCGCCGACCTGGTACAGGATGTCGTTGCGGACCTCGTCAGCGGTGAGGTCCATGGCACGGCGGCCGAAGCCGCGGAGGTCGGGGAAGCTCGGGTGCGCCCCGATGCTGACACCGCGCCGCACGCATTCGGCGACTGTGGCGTTCATGATATCCGGATCACCAGCGTGGAAGCCGCAGGCGATGTTGGCGCTGGAAACGATCTCCAGCAGGGCCTTGTCGTCGCCCATGGAGTAGGCGCCGAAGCCTTCTCCGAGATCTGCCACAAGATCAACTGTGGGTCCCATGTGAGCCTCCTGGGGTTTGGGGAATTATTTGCCGGGTTTCTGAGGAAAAGTCTGGCATTGCGACCTGGCTCACACAAAGACGTAATCCATGTCATGGGATAGCTGGCGGTTATGACCTGTCTCGGCATCCTCGTCAATCGCCATTGCAATCAAGGTAGGGAGTGGATATTTCAGAAATGTAAAAAGAAACAGCCTGTTTTGATTACACACACCGCTATGCGAAATGCATCTGACCCCATAAAGAAAATGCATGTCACGGGAGGGGCTAGAATGTACGATCAGAGAAATAGCGTTCTGGGAGAGAGAAGGCGGCTGTGGATACGCGGAAGCTTGCGTACTTCGTCCAGATCGTGGATTCGGGAAGCATCACCAAGGCCGCTGCGGCGCTGCATGTGGCCCAGCCGGCCCTCAGCCAGCAGGTTTCGGGGCTGGAAACCGAACTCAAGCAACGCCTGCTCATCCGCAGCAAGCAGGGTGTGAAGCCCACGGCCGCAGGGCACACCCTCTACCGGCACGCGCAGTCCATCCTGAGGCTGGTGGAGCAGGCGCGCCAGGACGTGGCCAAATCCGGCGCAGCGCCGTCCGGCCGGGTCTCCATTGCCATCGCGCCGTACAGCATGGCCTCAAGCCTGACGCCGAAGATCATCAGCGAAGTGAGCCGCCGGTACCCGGATATCATCCTGCATGTCACGGAAATCTACGGCGGTGTCCTGAGCGAGGCGATCAAAAACGGCCGGTTGGATATGGCCCTCATCTACGAGCCGGGCCCCATCCGCGGTGTCCAATTCACCACGATGATCGTTGAAGACCTGCACTTCGTGGTCAACGCCGACGACTTCACGCCGGCCCCGGGGAACAGCGAAATCACCTTGGCGGAAGTAGCTTCTTTCAAACTTTTCCTGCCCGAGAAGATCCACACGCTCCGCCAGGTGGTGGAGGCAGGGTATGACAGCTCGGGCCTCAAACTCAAGCTGGCGGGTGAAGTGGAGTCGGTGCCGTCTCTGGCGAGGCTCCTACGGGCCGGCCTGGGTGCCACCATCATGCCCAAGTCAGCCGCGGATGCCCTGTTCCACGAGGAAGACTTCCATGTGCTGAGGATCGTGGACCCTGCGTTGCAGTGCAAGATCGCGCTGTGCACGCCGGACCACGATCCGCTCTCAGAGGCGGCATCAGCGGTCCTTCTGGTGCTCAAGGAAATGCTCCAGGAAATGCTCAGCAATAAATATGCCCGGTAACCTGTCTCTTCGCTGAACCTGCCATAGCATCCGCTTATCAGGGCACCTATCATTCGTCTTGGTAACCCGAGGCTCCAGGATTCTAAAATGAAAGTTAAGCCGACAATTGCGGTAAAACTTTTGAATTAACCCATGGGGAGTTTCCGGTGAAAAAGATCAATGCCCGGCGGAGGATTTCTGACGGCAATGTGGACCAGACGGCAAAAACCGGTTTCCATTGCCCGGCCAACGGCTTTTGGCGGCCGGGGGACCGCGCGGCGGATCCGGTCTTCGTTTTCGAGGGCAGCATCATGCCGGCCGCGGGCGGCGGCTCCACCGTCTGGTACCTGGAAGACGCAGAGGCCGGTCCGCCGACGCATCCGCTTCCGGCTGGCTAACGATCGGGCTGGCTGGCTGGGCCGTTCAGTCCGTGTCTCCTTGCCGTTTCTTCCGAGGGCTGAGACGCCCAGGTGGTGGCCAGGGCAACCGACCCCGCAGCAGGCAGGCGCCCAGGCGTTATTGTCAGACCCACCTGTGATGATGAATTCATGGGGACAAGCGCGGTGGTGGCGGAGGCATTTGCGGCG
>NZ_QAIQ01000575.1:0-323 GCF_003061105.1 Arthrobacter sp. HMWF013 | reverse complement strand
GTCGCTGAATCGGAGCCGCGGATGGCGGCCGTGAAGGCCCTCGCCGCCGCCACATACGTGGAAACTGCGGCGTTGATCGCCGGGCCCCCGACCGTCCCCGGGGACGCCGCAGGGCAGGAGATGGCGGTCCGGGCAGAAGTCGCCTGCGTCCTGACCATTGGGGAGCGGGCCGCGGGTGCGCTCCTGCACCACTCCCTGATGCTGACCACCAGGCTGCCGCTGACCCTGGCCGCCCTCCAGGCAGGGACCATCTCCTGGCAGCACGCCCGGGTGATGGTCGAGGAAGCGGACACCCTTGACCCTGCAGGTGCCGCGGCGTTGGA
>NZ_QAIQ01000574.1:3518-6869 GCF_003061105.1 Arthrobacter sp. HMWF013 | reverse complement strand
GGTTAACTCCGACGGCGCTGCTCTATTATCTGGGCTTCCTCGCCCTGGCGGTGGTCAACGCAGCGGTGTTCCGGTGGGTGGTGCTCAGCACCCGAAAGGGCAAGCCTGTTCCTGCCGCCGCCACGGCTGGTCCTGCCACGCCGCCGGAATCAGCGGCGGAGCAGGCGGCAAGGCCACGCGGTGTCAACGAGAACGCACAACAACTTTGGTGGGCCGTCCCGCTGGCTGTGGGGCTGAGCCTTCCGCAATGGCTCGTGGCCAGCTTGATGTGGTGCGGGGTCAGCGGATGCAGCGGCGGGGGATTCGGGGTGTCTTCCGGGAGCGAATGGGTGGCGGTCATCCTGAGCGTGGTCAACGGCCTCATTTTCGCGGTGGCAGTTTTTGCCGTGCGCTGGCTGTATCCGGCCCGCAAGCGGGCCCTGATTGCCGTGGCGGCCGGGACGCTGTTCGGGCTCCTGGGTGCCGCGGTAACGCACGGGTAGAACCGCGGACGGCCGGTTCGGGTAAAGCGGCGGCTGGCAGGCAAGTCCGCGTTGCCCGCCGGCCGCGCGCAGTATTTCAGTGGCTGGACAGTTGTTGAGTCATGGATTCGGGCAGCAGTCCAAGCTGTGCCATGAACTCCAGCTGGTCAAAATAGAAGTGGTGGGAGACGCAGACTCCCTCTTCGACCCGGCCGACGTCGCAGCTCCTGACCCTGATTTTCTTGCCGGTGGGGGGCATGCTTTCCCCGCCGCCAAGCTTCAGCGCCCCGGTATTGGTCCCGGTGACGATGCCCTCGTCGATGGCAGTGTTACCGGACTCATACTTCTCCACGGACTCGTAGTGGACGTCCGGGAATGCCTCCCAAAGCTGGAACAGGTAGTTGGTGACTTTGTCACGCCCGGTGAGCTGGCCCTCGTCAGGGGTGACGATCACGACCTCGTCGGCGTAGCACCGTGCCATCAGGTCTCTGTCCTTGGTATTCATGGCCGTGGTTATCCGGTCCATGACCTCGCGTGCCTGACCCATTTTTTCGACCTCCATTTATTAAGGGCGGCCGCACGGAAGCGTGCGCCGCCAACAGCATCCATTCAGTGGCTGGACAGTTGTTGAGTCATGGATTCCGGCAGCAGTCCAAGCTGTGCCATGAATTCCAGCTGGTCAAAGTAGAAGTGATGGGACTTGATCTGTCCCCCTTCCACTTCGGCGATGTCGCAGCTCCTGAGCCTGATCTTCTTGCCGGTGGGCTGCAACGTTTCACCGGAGGGCATCCTGATGGGCCCGGTGTTTGTCGCGACGACGTAGCCTTCATCGATTGCCACATCCCCGGACTCGTGCTTGGCCGTGTACTCATACTTGAAGTCCGGGAACGCCTCCCAGAAGTGGAAAAGGTAGTTGGTGATTTTGTCACGCCCGTTGATCTCGCCTTCGTCAGGGGTAGAGATGACGGCCTCGTCGGCGAAGCTTCGCGCCAACATGTCCCTGTCCTGTGTGTCCATGGCCGCGGTAAACCGGTCCATGACCTCGCGTGCCTGTCCCATTTTCGACCTCCATTGAGTTAAGGGCGGCCGCACGGAAGCGTGGGCCGCTTCGTGGTTTTGGCTCTTATGGGGGAGCCAATTTAAGTACATGCCCGCCGCCCTGGAGTGTCAACGAACGGGGCTACCCTGCCTCAGAACGGCAGTGCGATGAGTGCCAGCAGGGCCGGGACCACGGAGCCGAGGGTGCTGGGGATGCTGTCGCCCTTTTTGGGATAGTGCCCCAGCCAGTCCGCGAGCGCCATGGTGGACCCGCTGAGCACCATGTTCGCGCAGCAGTAGACCACCAGCGTGTAGCCCACCACCACGTAGCCCAGGTTCACGGCGATCACCCCGGCGAGGACTCCCAGGCCGATCAGGAGGTTGCGGAACCCGGTGGGGATGGCCCACATCATCACCGCCGGCACGTTCTGCGCGGGGGTGCTGAGGAAGCTCTGCGCTGCCGGGTGCTTCAGGAAGAAGCTTTCCAGCGGGAAAACAGCGATATAGATCAGCGCGGCGAGTATCGCGAAGAGCTGGGATACGGCGTTC
The DNA here is from genome assembly GCF_003061105.1 of Arthrobacter sp. HMWF013. Lineage (GTDB taxonomy): Bacteria > Actinomycetota > Actinomycetes > Actinomycetales > Micrococcaceae > Arthrobacter. Next base: position 4,821 of record NZ_QAIQ01000574.1, on the reverse strand, counting down.
ATGCTGGAAATGTACGACGCCGGTACCAACGGCCGCGATCCCCTCACCGGGGGTTCCGGGCAGCAGGGCGGATCCCCTGTTCGGGGGATTGCGTCGCCGCGTGCCTTCCGGGTGCCCAGCTAGGGCGCAATCCGGAACTCTGCCGAGAGCATTTTTGGGTCGCGGGAGTGCTGGCCCACAAGCAGTGTGAAAGCCCCGGGTTCGACGATGCGTTCGCTGTTCTGGTCGACGAGTGAGCAGGATGCGGCTGGAAGTACCAGGTCCACCTCTACCGACTGGCCCGGCATGATCTGGACCTGGGTGAAGGCCTTGAGTTCACGTTCTGCCCACGTCACGCTGGTGATGACGTCCGCGATGTACACCTGCACGGTTTCGAGGACCGGCCGCGAACCGGTGTTGCTCAGTGTCACCGTGGCCTCCACGCGCCCGTCAGCTGGGACCACTCCCGAGTGGACGCGAAGGTCCGTGTACTCGACGGTGGTGTAGCTCAGCCCTTCGCCGAAGGCGAAGAGGGGCTGCTGTGAGAGGTCTGCGTAGCGGTCGCCATGCTGGCCCCGGACCTGGTTGTAGTAGACCGGAAGCTGTCCGGCGTGGACCGCGAACGAGATCGGGAGCCTGCCTGCCGGTTCGATCAGTCCCAGGACGAGTTCGGCTACCGCCTGTCCGCCCTTCATGCCGGGGTTGAAGGCTTCGATGACGGCAGCGGCGTCGAGGACGGATGGCGGCAGGACCGACGGTTTTGACTGCACGAGCACAACGACCACGGGGACTCCCGTCTCGACGAGCCGTTCGACCAGTCCGATCTGGCCACCCATGAGTTCGAGGGTGGCTGTTGATTTGGTTTCGCCGGCGAGGGCCACAGTGTCGCCGATGACAGCAACGACGTAGTCGGCGCTGCGTGCGGTGGTGAGCGCCTCTTCGAGCAAAGTGGCGTCAGGGCTGGCTGCCAGGAACAGCGGTGGCCGCGGCTGGCCGTCGGGGTAGGTGGGCCCGGCGGGGTCCGGTACCAGCTGCCCGATGTCCGCTCCTCTGGCGTATGTGACCGTCCAATCCTCCGGTACCGTGGCGCGGAATCCGTCGAGCACCGTTGTGGTCAGGTGCCGTGGATGGCCGTCCGGCAGCCAGTTCACTTGGCCGGAAGCGCCCGCCCAGTCGCCCAGCTGGGCATGCGGGTCATCCGCGTTGGGGCCGATCACGGCGATGGTCCGTGGGCTGCCGGATCCTCCGGCCCGGCCGTTGCCGGAGGGAGACAGGCCGCCGTCCAGGGGCAGTGTTCCATCATTTGTGAGCAGAACAAGTGACC
>NZ_QAIQ01000574.1:0-3508 GCF_003061105.1 Arthrobacter sp. HMWF013 | reverse complement strand
TGTCCAGGTTGATGGCGGCGTGCTCTGCGGAGCCGATGACCTTTGCCTGCTGCGCGGCGTCCGGGACCCGGGGATCCTCGAAGAGCCCGAGTTCGAATTTGAGGGTGAGCAGGCGCCGGACCGCGTCGTCAATGAGGTCTTCGTCGAGATCGCCGCGGGTTACTGCGGTCTGTGCTCCTTCGAAGAACTGGGGTGTGGTCATGACCAGGTCATTGCCGGCCTCCACGGCGACGGTTGCTGCGTGCACGTGGTCTTCGCAGACCTTCTGTTCCCACACCATGCGTCCCACGTTGTCCCAGTCGGTCACCAGGGTGCCGGTGAATCCCCACTCGCCCTTCAGGACGTCGTTCAGGAGCCACTTGTTGGCGGTGACCGGAACGCCGTCGATGGCCTGGTAGCCCAGCATGAACGTGCGGCACCCCGCCTCCACTGCGTCCTTGAACGGGGGCAGGAACCAGGACCGCAGTTTCCGCCGGCTCAGGTCTGCTTCGCTGGCATCGCGGCCGCCCTGGGTTTCGGAGTAGCCTGCGAAGTGCTTGGCGGTGGCGAGGACGGCGGTGCTGTCCTTGAGCCCGTTCCCCTGATACCCGCGGATCATGGCTTTCCCAAGTGCCCCGATCAGGTGCGGGTCCTCACCGAATGTTTCATTGACCCGGCCCCAACGCAGGTCGCGGCTGATGCAGAGAACGGGTGAAAACGTCCAGTGCAGCCCGGTGGAGGCGACTTCGACGGCGGTGGCGCGTGCTCCCCGTTCCACCAGGGCCGGATCCCATGTGCATGCCATGGCCAGCTGGGTAGGGAAGATCGTGGCTCCCGGCCAGAACGAGTGTCCGTGAATGCAGTCGTCAGCCATCAGCAGCGGGATCTGCAGCCGGGTTGTCAGCACAAACTTGCGCGCTTCATGGATGCGTTCGGGCGAGGCATGCAGGAGCGATCCTGCAAGCTTGCCGAGCACCAGGTCCTCGAGGTCGCCCCGGGCGTCGAGCTGAAGCATCTGTCCGACTTTTTCCTCGAGCGTCATCCGGCCCAGAAGGTCTGCAACACGTTCCGGGATTGCCAGAGCGGGGTTGGTGTAGGCGGCGGTGCGGAGGTCACCCTGCAGGTGGTTCATGGGGGGGTTCTCATTTCGTCAGAGCGTGAAGGTGAGCGTGCGTTGGCGGCTGTCGGCCTGCTCGGTAATTCCGGTAGCAGAGCCGGTAAGTTTGAGGCTGATCGCCGGCGGCGCGGACACCGTCACCTGGCGGCTTCCGTCCGCAGCGCGCTTCCAGTGGACGCTGATCACCCCGTGCGGTGTGGGGACGGTGCCCTCAGCCCAGTCAAGATCGCTGGGCGTTGGATGCACTGTGGCACTGGTGAAGCCCGGGGAAGCAGGCCGGATGCCGAGGATGTACCGGGGGAAGTGCTGCAGGGGAACGCTTCCCCAGGCGTGGCAGTCGCTGCGGTTGCTCACGGTGTCTTCGGCCCACGTGGTGAGGTTCAGGGCCAGCATTTCGGCCCAGGGTGTCCAGTCGATCCTGTCATCAGCCTGGGCGATGCGGAGGGCATCGAAGAGATCGAGGGCAGTCGCGTAGGAGCAGGGGGCCAGCCCGGCGTCTGCGGTCGCTCGGCGCAGAAGCTCGGCGGCCCTGCTGCCGTGCACTGCCCCGGACAGGACAGCCCACAGTTGGGCGTGGACGCTTTGCGGCGCCCCGCGGTCCGTGTCCCGGAAGTACCCGGCCTCTTCGTCCCAGGCCGGGCCGGTCACGGCACAGGCGGTGAGGGCGTCGGCGCGGGAGGTGTACTCCTGGGCGAGTCCCGTCCGGCCGCAGAATTCGGCGACCGTTGCGGCTGACCGCAAAGCTGCGATGTACATGAACGTAGCTATGGTGTTGGCCCGGCGGGGTCCCAGGTCAGGGACTCCTCTGCTGGCACGCCATGCTTCTGTCCAATCGACGAAGTTCCACAGGATGCCATCGCCTTCGGCGGAGATGACGAAGCCGTCGGGGGACAGCCGGTCGTTGAAGTAGCCAAGGACCGCGTCGATCCTGCCGATGAAGCGCTCGGTGAAGGGTTGGTCGCCAACGTAGCTGACGTGGTCTTCCACCATCCTGATCCAGTACAGCGAGAACCCGGGAATGAACTGGGGCTCGACACTGGGGGCCCGGCTCTCGGTCAGCCCGGTCGGGTTGCCGGACGCGGCGAAGTCCTCGATGGCCCGCCGGACCAGCCGGTCATCGGCAGAGAGGTGCAACGAAAACAGCGCCTGGGACCGCGTATCCATGGCGTACTGCAGCTGTTCGTAGAAGGGGCAGTCTTCAAAGGTTTCATGCATGCAGTTCAGCAGGGTGCGGACACTGACGTCCCAGAGCGTCCGGTCCTGCTCCGACGACGATGAGAAGGTGCCGCTGATGTCCAGCGGATAGTGCGTCCTGGTGAGGTTCAGGGCCCTGATCACGACGGCGTCATCCGCCGTCGTGATCCGGAGCCGCAGGTAGCGGAACGTCCTGAACCAGAAGGGGGAGTACTGCTCGGGACGGTCCCGCGTCCCGGAACCGGAGACGAGGTAGCTGTCCGGGTCGCCGTGAAGCTCGCCGTTGACGTGATCGGTGCGGTCGGCTTTGCGTCGGAGCCAAGGCACCTGGGCTGGCGGCTGCTCGTAGCACTCGGCGGCGGTGATCTCGAGGCGGGCTCCCCGGCCGGCTTCGACTGCGAGGGACAGGTACGCCGTCAGGAGGAAGCCGGCGTCCAGATCGACGCTGACGTCGCTGTGGGGTGGGAGCCGGACTGCTTCGCCTCGGAGGAGCGCGCCCCAGCCGATGGTGGGGTCTGACGATGTGGTCACGGCGGCCAGGGGCACTGCGTCAAGCGTCAGCGCGGGAATGGGCCGTGGTTCGAGTGCGGGACGTGGGATGCCGCTGAACGGCTCCATGCTGTCCAGTGACGGCAAGTGCCAGGCCGAATCATCGAAGCCGGCTTCGAGCCAGTCATGCTCGCTGGCGGACCCGTCAACGGTTTCCTGAATTCCGAGGAAAAGGGTGTTCCTGCCCTGGGAAAAGTGCCTGCCGGCGACCAGGCGGCATCTCCAGGCGGCGGTCTCCGACAGGTCTGTGCCGCCGATAGTTCCCCTGACCAGCAGGCCGGGCCGGCCGGTGCGCGGCACGGACGTGTTGCCCAGGGAAGCGGTGGAGTAGGACAGGACATCGATTCCAATGATGTTCTCCCCGACGACGAGACATGGGGCGATATCGACTGTGTCGGCGAACCAGGTGCGGCCTGACGGTTTGGCCGGACCGGCCGAGACGAACGTGCCGTTCACGCTCAGCCGGTAACGGGAGTCAGCGGCGAGATGAAGCAAGGCAGGGGTTTCGCGGATCGCGTCGATGCTGATCCGGGTCCGGAACCTCATGGTGGAGGCCACGCCGCTGCGGGACAGTTCATGGGCGTCCGCGGGCAATTCGAACCATGGGCCGGTCAGGTCCTGCTTCACGGCGGCTTGCTCTGTTTCAACCAAGGGGGAGCTCTTCATTTC
>NZ_QAIQ01000067.1 GCF_003061105.1 Arthrobacter sp. HMWF013 | reverse complement strand
GCACCATGCCCATCGCCCAGGAACAGACCACCGCCAAGGTTCCGCAGCGGGTGATCTGGCTGGCGCTTGCAGGAGCGGTGGGCGGCTTCCTGTTCGGTTTCGACTCCTCGGTGGTCAACGGTGCGGTGGATGCCATCAAGGATGAATTCGCGCTCTCCGAGGCCGTCACGGGCTTTGCTGTGGCCGTCGCTTTGCTGGGCTGTGCCGCCGGCGCGTTCCTCGCCGGCAAGGTGGCCGACCGCTATGGCCGTATCCCTGCCATGAAGCTCGGCGCACTCCTGTTCCTGGTCAGCGCCATCGGAACCGGCTTCGCGTTCGGCGTCTGGGACCTGATCTTCTGGCGCCTCGTGGGCGGCCTGGGCATCGGCCTCGCATCGGTGATCGCCCCGGCCTACATTTCCGAGATTTCGCCGCGGCAGGTCCGCGGCAGGCTCGCCTCGCTGCAGCAACTTGCCATCACCACGGGTATCTTCGCCGCGCTCCTGTCCGATGCCATTTTTGCCACCACCGCCGGCGGTGCGGACCAGGCGTTCTGGCTCGGGATCGAAGCCTGGCGCTGGATGTTCCTCGCCGCGGCGGTTCCGGCAGTGGTTTACGGCTGGATCGCGTACACGTTGCCTGAATCCCCGCGCTTCCTGGTCATCCAGGGCAAGGAAGACGAGGCCCGGAAGGTCTTCGATTCGATCGCTCCGTCCGAGGAGACCGATAGGCACATCCGCGAGATCCAGGACGCCATCGAAGAAGACAAGCTGGCCGGCCAGAAGGGCTCCCTCCGGGGCAAGACCTTCGGACTCCAGGCCGTGGTCTGGGTGGGCATCATCCTCTCCGTCCTGCAGCAGTTCGTGGGCATCAACGTGATCTTCTACTACTCCACCACGCTGTGGAAGGCGGTTGGTTTCCAGGAAAAGGACTCCCTCACCATCTCCGTGGCCACCTCCATCACCAACATTTTGGTGACCCTCGTAGCCATCGCCCTGGTAGACCGGATCGGCCGCCGCCCCATCCTCCTGGCAGGCTCCATCGGCATGGCGGTTTCCCTGGGCACCATGGCCCTGGCGTTCTCCTCCGCCGTGGGCTCCGGCGCGGAGATCTCCCTGCCGGGCGCGTGGGGACCGGTGGCCCTGGTGGCGGCCAACATCTTCGTGGTCAGCTTCGGTGCGTCCTGGGGACCCCTGGTGTGGGTGCTGCTGGGCGAGATCTTCCCGTCACGGATCCGTGCCCGTGCCCTGGGCCTGGCTGCGGCCGCACAGTGGGTGGCCAACTTTGCCATCACGCTCAGCTTCCCTGTGATGGCCGCCGCGTCACTGCCGCTGACCTACGCGATGTATGCGCTGTTCGCTGCGGCATCCTTCTTCTTCGTGATGTTCAAGGTCCCGGAGACCAACGGCATGTCGCTGGAGCAGGCCGAGACCCTGTTCGTGCGCAAACGCAAGGGCTCCGCCGCCTGACCCGACGCTCTGGCACTTCCCGCGCATTTCCCGGCAACGCTCTGGCACTTCCTGCGCATTTCCCGGCGACGCTCTTGCACTTCCTGCGCATTTACCGGCAACGCTCTGGCACCTAGAGTGTGAGCTTCATGCCCTCGTGGCTGGAGTCGAAGCCAAGGCGCTCGTAGAACCGGTGCGCCGCCGTCCGGGTTTTGTGGGTGGTCAACTGCATCATGGAACAGCCACGGCGTCTGGACTCCTCGATGGCCCACTGGACCATCACCTTGCCGATCCCCTGGCCACGAAGACTCCCCGCCACACGTACGCCTTCAAGCTGCGAACGCCACGACCCCTGCCGCGAGATGCCGGGCAGGAAGCTCAGCTGGAACGTCGCAACCACCGAACCGTTCTCTGCCCCGTGCGGCACCAACTCCCCCACAACAAGCAGGTGGGACGGGTCGCCGTCGATCGCGGCAAAAGCCCGCTCGTAAGGCTCCATGTCCCCCACGTTTTCCCGCGCGGCGCCCATCGAGTCGTCCGCAAGCAGCTGCACCAGGGCGGGCAGATCGGCACGTACGGCGGGGCGGAGCCGGAACGTCCCGCCGTCGACGTCGGCAGTCAGCAAAGGGAGCGGGGCATCTGGGTTCCGGGTCACCGCACAAGCATTCCACAGCCGACGCCGGCACTCGCCGCGGGTGCCGGCGTCGTGCGTTGCGCGAGAGCGTTGCCGCAAAACTGCATGAAGTGAGTGAGCGTTGCCCAAAAACCCGCATTAAGTGAGAGAGCGTCGGTAGGCAGTGCTGGCAGCGGGTCAGGCGAAGTAAACGCCGATGCGGTTGCCGTCGATCTCCTCGATGCGGATATCGATGTCGTAGACGTCGTGCAGCATGGCGGACTGCATGATGTCCGCCGGGCTCCCCTGATGCACCAGGCGCCCGTTCTTCATCGCCAGGATGGTGTCCGAGTAGCAGGACGCGAAATTGATGTCGTGGACCACCAGGACGATGGTCTTGCCCAGCTCGTCGGCAAGCCGGCGCAGCAGCCGCATCATCTCCACCGAATGCTTCATGTCCAGGTTGTTCAGCGGCTCGTCCAGGAGCAGGTATTCGGTGTCCTGCGCCAGGACCATGGCGATGTAGGCCCGCTGCCGCTGCCCGCCGGAGAGTTCGTCCACAAACTTGTCCGCCATGGAGCCGAGGTCCAGGTGCCCGATGGATTCCTCCACGACGGCCTTGTCCTCAACGGTGGGGCGGCCGCCTGAGTGCGGGAACCGGCCGAAGGCCACGAGGTCGCGGACGGTGAGCCGCATGGTCAGGTGGTTCTCCTGGCGGAGGATGGCCATGGTCCGCGCGAGGTCCCGGCCGGGGGTTCCCGCGACGTCGAGTCCGCCAACGGACACGGCCCCGCTCTCCAACGGTTGCAGCCGGCTGATCAGGGACAACAGCGTGGACTTGCCGGCGCCGTTGGGTCCGATGATCGAGGTGATCCCGCCGCGGGGAATCACGCAGCTCACGTCGTCCAGGACTGCCTGGCCGCCGTAGCTCTTGGACACGTTCCGCACGTCGATCACTTGAGCGAGCCTTTCAGCAGGAGGTAGAGGAACAGGATGCCGCCGGCGAACTCGATGACCACGCTCAGGGCGGTTGCGAAGCCGAAGACGCGCTCCAGGATCAGCTGGCCACCCACCAGGGCCACGGCCCCGATCAGCACCACAATCGGGAGCAGCCGGGCGTGGTTGAAGCCCCGGCAGACCTGGTAGCCGAGGCTGACCACCAGCAGGCCAAAGAACGTCACGGGCCCCACCAGCGCGGTGGACACGGCCACCAGCAGCGAACAGGCCAGCAGGATCCACATGACCACCCGGCGGTGGTCCACACCCACATTGATGGCCAGTTCCCGGCCCAGGGCGAGGACATCCAGCGTGCTCCGGGCCCGCCAGACGGCCACACACACGGCGGAGATAACGACGGCGGACACGGCCAGCAGGGCAGGATCCACGTTGTTGAAACTCGCGAAGAAGAGGTCCTGCAGGATGATGAATTCGCTCGGCTCCATGAGCCGCTGCAGCAGGGACGAGAAGCCCCGGAACAGGCTGCCCAGGATGATTCCCACGAGCAGCAGCAGGTGCAGGGAACGGGTGGCCCCGGTGAACATCCAGCGGTACAGCAGCGCACTGAAGGCAACCATGAGGACCACTTCGACGCCGAACATCAGCGTGGGCGGCGCGGCGCTGACGGCTGCCGCCCCCACGGTGTATGCGAGCGCAGTCTGCACCAGGATGTAGAGCGAATCGAAGCCCATGATGGATGGCGTGAGGATCCGGTTGGCCGTGACGGTCTGGAAGAGCAGGGTGGAGACGCCCACGGCCACCGCCACGAGCAGCATGGCCGCAACCTTCAGGGCGCGCCGCGGGAGGACGTAGCCCACGTTGCCTTTGAGGTCGCTGAACAGGAAGAAGGCGACGGCGGCGATGGTGCAGGCGAGCAGGGTGCCGATGACCAGCCGGGGCGAAGCGTTCCGGACGGAGGCTATGAGTTTTGTACCCGCGCCGTGCGTGGTGTTTTTCTGCTGGAGGAGGGTCTCAGCCATTGCGTTTCCTCAGGATCAGGATGAGGAACAGGATGGCCCCCACCACGGCCATCACCATGCCCACGGGTACCTCGTATGGATAGCGGATGGTCCGGCCGATCACGTCGCAGATAAGCACAAATCCGGCGCCGAACAGGGCAGTCCAGGGAACGGCCCGGCGGAGGTTGTCGCCGAACAGGAGGGAGACGATGTTGGGTACCACCAGTCCGAGGAACGGCACGGCGCCCACTGTGGTGACCACCACGGCGGAGATCAGCGAGACGATCACCAGGCCCAGGCGCATGGTCCGGGCGTAGTTGAGGCCGAGGTTGGTGGTGAAGTCCTCGCCCATCCCGGCCACGGTGAACCGGTCGGCGGCGAGCAGGCCCACCAGTATGAGCACCGCCACGATCCAGAGCAGTTCATAGCGCCCGCGGAGCACGCCGGAGAAGTCACCGATCATCCAGTTGCTCAGGGTCTGGAGCAGGTCGTACCGGTAGGCGAAGAAGGTGGTGATGGCTGCGATGACTCCGCCCAGCATGATGCCCACCAGCGGGATGAGGAGGGTGTTGCGCGCGGGCAGGCGCCGCAGGATGCTCAGGAACAGGGCGGTGCCCAGGATGGCGAAAAAACTGGCCACGCCCATGCGGAGGAGGATGGGCGCCGTCGGGATAAAGACGGTGACCACCAGGATTCCCAGGGTGGCCGATTCCACGGTTCCCACCGTGGACGGTTCCACAAAACGGTTCCGGGCCATCAGCTGCATGATCAGGCCCGCCACGGCCACCGCCATCCCGGCGAGGACCACGGCGAGGGTACGGGGTACGCGGGAAATCCAGAAGATTTCGACGGCGGCCTGGTCACCAGCCAGCAGCGCGGGCAACGACACGTCGCTGACGCCCACGAACATACTCCCGGCGGCCAATGCCAGCACAACGGCGGCGGCCGCAGCCAGTCCCGCGAATTCGCGGGTCCGGCTGCGGCTTACCGGCGCGGTGGTGCGCAGGGCCGTGGCGGTCACTTTCGAAGCTCAGTCAGGGACGGTCAGGAAGGGCTCAGGCCACCGAATCGGCGACGGCGTTGACCATTGCCTGGACGTTGTTCAGGCCGTAGCCCACGATGTACCAGGCGGCCGGGTCCAGGTTGATGACCTTGTTGTTCCTGGCCGCATTGGTGGACTGCACCAGTTCGTTGTCCAGGACCGGGCTGGCTGCAGCTTCGGTTCCGATGGCGGTGTCGCGGTTGATCACGTACAGGAGGTCCGGGTTGACCTGCTTGATGTATTCGAAGGAGACGGCCTCGCCGTGGCTGCCTTCGGACTTCACGTCTGCTGCGGTGGGAACGCCCAGGACGTCGTGGATGATGCCGAAGCGGGACCCGGCGCCGTAGGCGGTCACTTCGCCGCCGGACGTCAGGACAATAAGGCCCTTGCCTGCGTTGGCGGCCTTGGCCCGGGTTTCAGCGATGGTGGAATCCACGCTGGCCAGCTTCGCGTTGACATCGGCTTCCTTGGCGAAAATGGTGCCCAGCTTCTGCGTCTGGGCCTTGAAGCTTTCCATCGGGTTGGCTGCATCGACGGACAGGTCGATGGTGGGGGCGATCTTGCTCAGTTCCTCGTACGCGCCGGCGGTGCGGCCGGAGATGATGATGAGGTCCGGCGCGCCGGCGCTGACGGCTTCAAAGTCGGGCTCCTTCAGCGAGCCGATCTTCTCGTATGTGGCGTCCGCGTACTTCGCGAGCGATTCCGGGTAGCTGGCCTCGGGAACGCCGGCGGGCTCCACGCCGAGGGCGTCCAGGGTGTCCAGGACGCCGAGGTCGAAGGTGAAGACCTTCTCCGGGTTGACCGGCACATTCGCCGTGCTGCCCTGCGCGTGCTCCACCGTGATGGTGGCGGCTTCGTCTGAGGAGGACGCGACGGCGCCGCCCCCGCAGGCGGTCATGGTCAGAAGCGCTGCTCCCGCCGTTAGTGCCCCCAAGTAGCTCGACAGCTTCTTCTTCATGCCAGGATCTCCACTCCGCTATTACGTCACAAGTTTGTTCGCTAATGTCCCTGAACTCTATAAGTAAGGTGAGGCTAACTTCAAAACACAGAGCCCCGATACGGACACAAAGTGCTGGAGCTCACAACGCACGACGCCGGCACTCACGGTGAGTGCCGGCGTCGTACATTGCAGGAGCGTCCCTCGAAAACCCGCAGGTACTGCGAGAGGGTTCCCGGAAAAGCTGCAGGAAGTGAGAGAGCGTCCGGGGTGGGGGCT
>NZ_QAIQ01000573.1 GCF_003061105.1 Arthrobacter sp. HMWF013 | reverse complement strand
ACGGCTTTTGCTGTGGCCGGTGTTGCGTTGGTTGCGGGCGCCATCATTTACCCGGGGTTCAAGACCACTGAGGTGGAGCTGAACGACGGCGGTGTGTGGGTTGTCTCGAAGTCGAAGAATGCTGTGGGGCGGCTGAATTATCCGTCGCGGGTCCTTGACGGTGCGGTGACGCCGGCCAGCACCACGTTCGACATCCTGCAGAGCGCCGGAGACGTGTTTGTTGACGATGAAACGGGTTCGACCCTGAACCAGGTTTCGCCGGCGAACATGCGCCTGGGCGGGGATAAGCAGTTGCCGGGTTCGGCTGAGGTCAGTTTTGGCACCGGCGTGATTTCGGTGACGGATCCGGCGTCGGGCAAAGTATGGGCGGTGTCGCCGTCGACGGTGAATGGTTTTGACCAGGAAGCGTCGGAGCCGGTGTTGGTGGGTTCCGAGGGCCTGGTTTCGGCGGTGGGGGCGGATGACCGGATTTATTCGGCGGATCCGAAGTCCGGTGCGGTCACGGTGACTGAGGTGGATGTCAATGGTGTGGTGGTGTCAGCAGATTCGAGTACGTGGGGTGAGTTGAAGGGCGCGGGGGACCTGCAGATCACGGTGGTGGGGGACAAGCCCGTGGTCCTTGATGCTGCTGCGGGGAAGTTGTTCCTGCCTGGCGGGAAGCGTTTGCAGTTGGAGGGTGCGCGGGATGCGAAGTTGCAGCAGGGCGGCCCGGCCGCGGATGCCGTTGCCATTTCGACGCCGAAGGCGTTGTTGAAGCAGCCGTTGGATGGTTCGACGGCGAAGACGGTGGGCTTCGATGGTGAGGGTGTGCCGGCGGCGCCGGTGCAGCTGGGCGGTTGTGTGCATGCGGCGTGGTCCGGGGCGAATAAGTATGTGCGTGATTGTGTCAATGATGCTGATGACAAGAACGTGGATGTGCCCAAGGCGAGTGCGTCGCCGTCGTATGTTTTCCGGGTGAACCGGGACCTGGTGGTCCTCAATGACGTGAACTCCGGGAACGTGTGGCTGGTCAACCAGAACATGCAGCTCGTCAACAACTGGGACGACGTCGTGCCGCCGAAGAACGAATCCGATGAACAGGACCAGGAATCGGCGGACAACAACACCATCAACGTCCTGCCAGACCGCACCAAACCCAACCGGCCACCGGAAACCAAACCCGACGCCGTCGGGGTCCGCCCGGGCCGCACCACCATCCTCAGCGTCCTGGACAACGATTCCGATCCTGACGGCGACGTCCTGACCGCCGCCGTCGGCGATTCCGGGCCCAAGGCCGGGACGCTGCAGAACATCTACGGCGGCACGGCATTCCAGATTTCGGTCCCTGCAGACACCAGGCCCGGCAGCGAAACGTTCAGTTACAACGCTGCCGACGGCAGGGGCCTTTCGGCGAGCGGCCAGGTGGCACTGACCGTGGTTGGACCCGACGAAAACAAGCCGCCCCTCTTCAAGCGCGGCGGCGACTCCACCACCATGCTGGTGGAGCAGGGCAAGAC
>NZ_QAIQ01000572.1 GCF_003061105.1 Arthrobacter sp. HMWF013 | reverse complement strand
GTCCTGGAAACCGAGAAGGAGCCCGCCCAGGCACTCGTTGATGCGGCTGCCCACCACCAGCAGCTGAGCATGGGCCGCCGCATCAACGAGTGCCTGGGCGGGCTCCTTCTCGGTTTCCAGGACCTTGTGCACCACCAGGTCCGGGTAATCCTCCCGGAGGCCGGAGACCGCTTCGGAAAGGACAATCTGTTCCTCTTCAACAATCAGTTCGGCAAGGCTGCTGGTGGGAAGGCCTGACCTGACCCAGCGGTTGGGGCCGCTGAAGGCGTACAGCACGGTCAGTTCCTGCCCGTGCCGGTCTGCCTCAGCCGCGGCAAAGGCGACTGCCTGCGTTGATTCCTCCGAGCCGTCAACGCCTACCAGCACTCCGCTGCGTCCCTGCAGGTCATGCATGCCGACGACGGCGACGGGACACTTGGCGGCGGCGGCCACCTGAAGCGCCCGGTCAGTCAGCGAGCCGCCCAGATGGGTGCCGCCGGACCCCACCACCAGCATGGCCACTTTGCCCGAATACTTGCCCAGCGCCCCGGCAACGCTGCCTTCAAGGACCTTGGTGGTGATATCGATCGGCACGGTGCCCCGGACCCGCCCTGCGGCGGTCTCCAGGAGCTCTTCGCCCTTCTCCAGCAGCACGCCGGTCCAGGGGATCGGCTCGGCAACCCAGCGGATGTCAACGACGTGCAGGATGATCAGGGGCAGGCCGGCGCTGGCTGCGCGCTGTGCCGCCCAGGTCACCGCCGCCTGGCTTTGCTCGGAATCGTTCGTGGCGACGGCGATCGGTTTGGACATTAACACGGCTGGCCTCTCTGTTGGCTGGGCTTCCAGCCTGCGGTGCGGCGGTCAGGACCTGTAGGGCCAAAGGTCACCCAAGGCCGGCTAGAAACTGGAGGAGCTGCCTGAACCGGAGAAGCTCCCGCCGCTGCTGCCATAGCCCGTGGTGCCGCCGCCGCGGGCTGCGTTGACGCTCCCGACGCCGGTGTTGAAGCCTGAATTGAAGACCGGAACTGAGAAGAAGTAGTACGACGGGTAGACCGTTCCAAGAATGCTTGGTTCGTAGGTCCGGCGGCGGTGGTCCAGGCCCTCCTGCGCCTCCTGCATCTCTTTGCGCATGAGTTTGGTTTCCCGCTCGGATTTGGCAAAACCCTCGATGACGGTCTCTGCGTGGCTCTTCAGGAGTGTGGACAGGTGGGTCCGGGCATCCCGGAGGCGGTCCAGTGCCGTTTCGGGGGTGATTTTCCCGTCAGCAAGCTGGGCGGTCCAGTGCTCGATGTCGCGGATGCTCTGGTCGCGGAAGGACCGAAGGGCTGCGGCGGTGGCTGAGTCGCCTTGCCCGTTGCGTTTGCTCAACAGCTGTTCCAGTCCCGCCAGGTCGTTTCGGAACGGCGCCAGTTGCCGGTCCCAGGCTGTGGGCCAGGTGCTGCCCCGGTTCAGCAGTGCATTGCTGTCGGAGATGACGTCGTCGAGGGCATCGAGTTCCGCGGCCGCGTCGGCATACTCGCGGGCAAGTTTGAGGCTGGATCTGCGGCTCAGGGCCCTGGGGGAGAGGGCATGCACGCGGTTCGACAGTCCGGTGGCGGCGTTGTACCGGTTGAGGAACGTCCGGTGCTTCTCCAGGACGCTGCTGCCGTAGCGGGAGTCCTCGGGAATGGTACGGGCGTTCAGCTCCGTGACGTCCAGGTCAGTGCTTACGCTGGCGTAGCTCCGGTCTCCGCGTTCCACCTCCTTCCGGCTGCCGGCCCTTGTCACGGCCCTCACTATGAGCCACGCGCCCGCCCCCAGTGCGGCCAGCGCTCCGGTTACCCACGCAGTGATCACGAAGGCCGCTGAACGGTACCAGGGCTGGTTGATCAGTTCGGCACCGCGCCGGACCCCGGCGATGGTTCCGTCCGTCCATTGGGCATCCCGCAGGAGTTCCTTGGTGGCGTTCTGGATGTCATCGCGTTGTTCCAGGGAAACCTTGCGGTCTTCACCCATATAGGTGCCCACGTGCCGGCCCACCGGGTCCAGAGCGAAGATGTAGAGCCCGTCGGCCCACTTCTGCCCGTCAGCGCTGATCCACTCCGGATGCTTCGTGCGGGCAAACCTGAGGACCTCCTCATTGAGGTTGTCCGCGGCGCTGCCGTTGTAGGTGTAGACGGCAACTTTGGTGGGGGAGTAGAACTCGATCGCGTTGATAGCCGGGACCAGCGTATTGCGGTCAAGGATCCCGGCCCGGTCTTCCACCACGACGTCCACTGGAGTGACGGCGAAGGCTGCCGCGGCCCCGCCAACAAGCATGGCGAACACCACGAGCAGCAGCCTGAGGATCTTGAGCATCAGGTCACCGGCCATACGACCCGGGTCTGCCACTTCTGCGGATCGGGCTCGTCCGAGGGGCCATTCAGATAGTATTCCCACATCATTTCCGACGGCGTCTTACCCGCTGCCTTCATCCGTTCCTGGACTGCCGCATAGGTCTGCTCGAGGGTGTCGTAAGTTCCTGTATGCACCATCTCGTAGGCCTCGGTCCCGGGCAGGGTGCCGCCAACGACTGTCCCGGTGTCCGCGAAGGTGCCATTGATCGGAAAGCCTGCTTCGACGTCGACCGTTTCCGTCGGGATCCCGCGGTAGAGCGCGAAGGGCGGACCGGCCAACTGGACGTCTTGCCTGGCTGCCTCTGCGGCCACCGTGGCGTACACGCGCCCGAAGAACTCAGGCAGTGCGTCCATGGCGACGCGTTCGCGCACGACGGCGGTGGGCTGCTCAGCGCACCGGACCAATGCCGGTTCGGGACTCATGGGCTTCATAGTGACAGAGTCTGCCGGGGGAGGGGCTTTGGACAGGGCCAAAGGTCATTGGAGCGGGCATTCCGTGCGGCACCGGGTCCCCTAAGGAGTGACACTGGTCCACCTGCTCGACATCATGGATTTATGATGGTGCTCAGCTGGGATGGTCTCGAATCTGACAGCACGGAGACTTGCTGTGTAAGCGAATCCGAGTACGGCATTCAGGTTGAGAGTGCCGTCCACGCGGCTTTCGGAGAGTGCCGCTACGCACTGGTTGCTGACGATCATTGGCAGTTCCGATCGTTGTCCCTGGTGCTTGGGTCCAGATCGGTTCGCATCCAATTTGACGGCATGGTGTGGACAGTGGACGGCCGCGAGCGGCACGATCTTGAGGCAGCCCGTGAAGTGGACATCGCCGTCTCACCGCTGAGCAATACGCTGCCGATCCGGCGGCTTGCATTGGATATCGGTGAGAGTGCCGACATCACTTCCGCATATGTCGCGGTGCACGAACTCACGGTGGTAACCGACCCCCAGCGTTACACCCGTCTAGCCAAACATGAGTATCTCTATGAGTCGCGGAACTCCGACTTCCGGCGGGTGCTGACCGTTGATGAACATGGACTCGTGGTCACCTATCCGGGGCTCTTTGCTCGAAGTGGCAGATAGACGAACTCTGGCGACGGTGTGAGTGAAGATGTCCGGGCGGGAGGGGGCATTTCACCTTTACTGGTAACGGTGCATATTCGTTTTCCAACTATTCCAGTGCTTTTGAGTTGCCCATGCGAGGGCATCGTTAAGGTCCTCGGTCGCTCGCTGTGAGGGCTTCTAGGGCTCGTCGCGGAACTTCCGTTGGGCGCCAAGCCAGATCATCCATGCTCCCAGCAACCCGATTACTGAAACCAGAATTATGGGCCAGATGCCTAGCGCAATTCCGATAACCAAGAAGACAATGAGCGGCGTCGAGCCGGCGAGAGCGAAGAACTTAGCTCGTTCCTTGTAAGTCCAGATTTCGCCTCTTTTTGGAAGGATCACTTCATCTCCTCAGGCAGTAGGACGCCGACTGGTTGTGTGCTGAGACTACAAGCCGGTAGCTCGTCCGGGAAGAACCTGCTGGGTGGATCGCATCTCGGCCTTCGCGTACCGGGACCACGGTTCGGCGGCGGCTGCGGCGTGTTTTTGGGTGACTTGGTAGCTGTAGCCGAGCATTTCGGCCACGAGTGGCGCGGGCACTTCTGTGACGAGGGCGCGGAGGGATGCGTTGCGTGCACCTAGGAGTTCGATTCCGATTTCCCTGAGACGTTCCATGAGGGTGTTTGGGTGGATGTGTTGCCCGGGCCGGTATCCGGGAAACAGCCATTCGCTGCCCGAGCTGCTGCCGGTCCGCATGTTGGGGCGTGCGGCTAGGTGTGCTGTGAGCAGTGAGGCGAACGGTTCGGGCACGGGCGCTGGATCTCCTTCCGCGAGTGACAGACGCGGGCCATCAGGCGTGAGGATCACGTCGGTGCTTTTCATCGCGGCGATCTTCACGACTGGCTGGGCGTAGAGCAGCAGGAGAGTGGCGGCGACCCGGCAGTGCAGGGTGTCGATGTTGTTGGTGAGGCAGGCTTTGAGCATGGCGAGCCGCTGACCCTGGGTGAGCAGTGGCACGGTCTTGGCCTGCCGGAATCCGATGGTGATGTTGGTGCAGGTCCGGTTCTTGACCGCCCAGACGAAGAAGGTTCTGATGGCGTGCCTGGTGGTCGGGCCGTCGGCCAGCCAGGTGTCGACGTCGGCCTGGACGCAGGACGCGACGGTCCGTCCGTGGGCGAGTTTGAGCCAGGTGAGGAATTTGATGGTTTCGGTGATTTCCTGCTTCGCGCTGTGGACGGGGCCGCGGGTGGGTTTCCCGTCGGTAGATAGGCTCCTGATGCGTCGCAGGTGGTGCCACCGGGCGAAAGACTCGACGGGCCGTTGGATGTCGGCGTCGTCAACGTCCCCGAGCTTGCTGGTGAGCCACCGTTGAAAGAGAGCGAGGTAGTGGTCTCTGTTCGGGAGTAGCTTGTGGTGGGTTAGCAGGCTGCGCATGTGTTCCACCCGCAGGCTGTTTGGTTCCTCATCCAGTGCCTCGTGGCTGAGCGGGATCTCGCCGGTGGCAAGTCGTTGGAGCAGGTCGCGGACGCCGGTTTTGCGGAGCCAGGTGAGGATGCTTTCGGGGCGCTGGGCTCCGCAGAGCGCCCCAAGCAGTTTCGTCGCCGTCGCTTCCGATCCCAAAGCATCGTCGACGCGCAACAGGACGGTGAGGTCGTCCCGAAGCGAGCAACGGGCGCACGTGTTCTGGCGGTAGTGCTCGGTTTCCGAGCCGCAGCGTGAGCAGTGGTAGTCCTGGGTGATACCTGCGCAATCGACACAGACCGGTTGATCGCAGTGGGCAGCAGACCGCCCGGGAAGCATGCGCTCTATTCCGCAGCCAGGGCAGGGCCCCTGCGTGCGCATGGCGATCGTGAAGCAGGTCCCGCAGATCCTACCTTCAGGCCAACGGGCGCGGTGCCTGCCGGCTGTCCGTGAGCATCTGTCGCAGGTGAAGTCTCCTGCGGTGCGGGGTCGGCCGCGGACGGCAAGCCGCGGGGTGATCTCAGCCGTCATCGCGGATCACGCGGGCACGTTTTGGCCGGATGGCCTTGTTCAGGTCAACGACGTTGGCGTCGGAGGCGACCTTGCGGACCTTGGCGTCTGTTGCCGTGACGGTGACGAGGTCCTCGGGTCCGCAGGAGAAGATGTCGCAGAGCGCGGCGATCATCATGAGCGAGACACGTTCCGGGCGCTGGGTGACCAGCCGATAGACCTGGGAGGCAGAGAGTTCGATGCCGCGTTCCTTGAGCAGCGGGCTCAGGTCGGTGCTGTTGTGCAGTCCGCGGGCAGCCATAAGTTCGGCGAGCCGCCACCGGTAGTCGATCTCTCGTTTCATGAGGTTCAGTCTTCCATTCCGGCCAGGGCGTCCCTGATGGTCGAGTCCAGGGCGCGGCGCAGTGTTTTGACGCGGTAGTCGCTGGAAACGGACGTGTAGAGGGCCGTAGTCGATGCATGTTCGTGCCCGGCCTGGTGCTGAACAAACAGAGGGTCCATGCCGGCCTCGATCAGGTGGGTGACGTAGGAGCGGCGCAGGGAGTGGATGTCCAGACCGGGGGATAGGTCCAGGTCTTCGCAGTAGCGGTTGAACCTGCGGTTCAGCGCCGTCTCGGAAACCAGGGTTCCGCGCTCGGAGGGGAATAGGTCCACCCCGTCAGTCATGTGCCGGTGGCCGCGTTCCAGCCAGTCGGCGACGATCTCCGCCGACCAGTCAAACACCGTTAGGACGCTGCGGCGTTTCGGGGGAGACCCTTTCATGGCCTTGCCGTAGCGGACCTGCAGCACCCCGTACTTGCCGAACTCCCGGGCGTGCGGGTTTCGGGCAAAATCCACGGTCTGGAGGTGCCTGACCTCATTGCGTCGCAGGCCCCAGCTGTAGGCCACCTTGAAGAGGACGGCGTCGCGGTAGGCCGGCAGCCAGCCCTTGCGACCCAGGGTCGCGATCCGGTCCACCTCGTCGTCGGCCCGGTCAAAGAAGGCCTGCAGCTCCTGCCTGGTGAACGGGCGCCGGACAGGAGCTGACTCTGTCGCCTGGGCATGGACCGCGGTGTTCCAGTCAAAGCAGACTTGCGAAGGGTGCGTTCCGAAGTACTGTTCGCAGACCCGGTCCCAGCCATACTCAGGCGACGCTGCGTAGGCGCAGAACGCCCTCAGCGCTGCCTGGTAGCTCCGGATGGTGGACTGCGCGGCATGCTTCACGCTGCGAAGATCCCCGAAGAACTCATCCACATGGGCCGGCGTCCACTGCCACGGATACTCGTTCGTGGACTCCTGGAACCGCGTCACCAGCCGTTCTCGGCCCTCAATGGTGCCAAACGCCAAGTTGCGGCTCAACTGCTGGTTGCGCCAGCCCGTGAGCATCTGGGTGAACACGTGGTCCTCCGGGTGAAGGAAACGCACAGCGCCGAAGTCGAGCACCCGTCCCGCTGAATCGACCGCCACGAACCCTCCTGATACATTGCATTGGATGCAAGAATCATGCAATTAATGCAGAACCCGCGCAAATCCGTGGATCTGATGGCCATTCCAGCCTGATGCACACCAGCTCTTGACGGCTGCGTGGTGGACTTGCGAGTAGCCTCGGCCGACCACATCCACAGTGTTTCCGCAGGTCACGGGCACTTTTCTGCTTCAAGTGACACGACGCCGGGTGGCAACGGGCGGAGGAGGAGAGATCGTGCATCGGATGCAATAATCACGGTTCAACTTTACATAATGTAGATTATCGGCGTTAGAGTGGGACGAGTAGAAGTAGATGAGAGGACTCGTCCTACATTGCTTTTTGGTGTTCATGCAGGTCAGACGAATGCAGTGAGGCCCCGAAGCCGATGGGCATGAACGAGTGGCTTCGCGTGATGGCGCGGGCTAGCGGCGTAATCGCTCATTAGATGAGAGATTTTCGCGTACAGTTTGGTCTGTGAGTATCGAACCTGGGCGGATTCCGGCCTTTCTGACCGATGTGAATGTCGGGTTGCTGCGTGCCGAGGATCGTGTTTTCGAGGCGATGTTGGATGGCTGGCGTGCTCAGATGCTGGCGCGTGGCCTGTCGACGTCGTACATCAAGAGCTCGTGCGGAACGATCCAGCGGTTCCAGGAGCACGCGAATGAGTATCCGTGGACGTGGTCGGCGCATCACTTGGACGAGTTCCTGGCTGACCGGCGAAGCTCCGAGAAGGGCTTGGCGCTATCAACCCTGAGGGCCAATTCCGGGGCCATCAGGGCGTTCTGTTCCTATCTGACGGACGGGCGCTATGGCTGGGCGTCATTCTGCGAACGGGTCTTTTCCGACATCCCGGTACAGGTGGTCTTCGAGTGGAACTCACCCCGGCACACGACCGATGATGCTGTGCCGGCACGCCGCCGGGCGTTCACACGGACCGAACTGCAGTCGTTCTTTGACGCCGCGGACGACCTGGTCGACACCGAGTTCGCCAAGGGTTCAAAGCGCTGGCTGCCGGCGCTGAGGGACTCGACGGCGTTCAAGGTCGCCTATGCCTACGGGCTGCGTCGGCGTGAACTGGTGATGCTTGAGTACGTCGATTTCGGCCCCAACCCGCACGTTGAACAGTTCGGCCGCTTCGGAGCGCTCCAGGTGCGCTGGGCAAAGGGCACCAAGGGTTCAGGGCCCCGCCGCCGGACCGTGCTCACCGTCCCGGAGTTCGATTGGGTGGTGGGACTCCTTGAGTACTGGCTCTCCCCTGACGGCCGCAAAAGATTCCCTACCGCGGACAGGTCCGCCAGCCTGTGGCCATCGGAGCGCTCCGGCTCGACTGTTCACCGCAACTTCGACCGTTCATTCCAGCGGGTAAGGAAAATCGCGGGGCTCCCGGAAGAACTGACCCTTCACACGCTGAGGCACTCGTACGTGACGCATCTGATCGAAGCCGGCTACGACCCTCTGTTTATCCAGCAGCAGGTCGGGCACAGCTACTCCTCCACCACGGCCCTCTATACTTCCGTGTCGGCGGACTTCAAACAGAAGACCATCCAGAAAATGATCGCCCAGCGACTACGCAGCGGCGATGGCGAGGGGAACAGCCATGGCTGAACAGCGACGGATCGGCTACCGCTGGAACCTCCGGCAACTGATGGCCCAACGCAACCTCTGGAAGACCACCGAGCTGCTCCCCCTGCTCAAAGCCCGGGGCATCAACCTCTCCAACGCCCAAGTCCACCGCCTGGTCACCGGAACACCCGAACGCATTCCCGCACAGACCTTCGCAGCACTCTGTGACATCCTCGAATGCACGCCGAACGACCTCTTCGAGCCCTACGTGCAGATGCGCGCCGCTAAGACCGCCAACGCCCCGAAGAGGCCAGAAGACCTGGGCATCACTCCCGGGGCGCCGATTGCCCGCCGGATCCGGGTGCTGCCGCCGGACGAAGATGACTAGGCCCCGGAAAGCCGGCGACCCTGCGAAATGGCCGGAAGCCTGCGCCCGCTGCGCAGAACACCACAAAATCGCGGTCCGTTGGCCCGACGGCGGAATCTGCGGCTACTGCTACCAGCAAGCCAAAAGAACCCGCGGAGTCTGCGCCTGCGGCCACGAAGGGGTCTTGCCCGGTCGCGTCGGCACCCTGTCGGCCTGCCGGAAGTGCTCGGGCGTCCGCCTCAACGTCGACTGCATCGCGTGCGGCAAAGAAGACGAGCTCCACTCAGGCAATCGATGCTGGTCATGCATCCTTGCCATGACCGTCAACCGGATCCTCAGCCCGCCGGACAACCAGCCGCCCTCCCCCGAGCTCCGGGCAGTCGCCACCGCGCTGAAGTCCATGAAACGCGCCAACAGCGGTCTCACCTGGATCCAGCAGCCACACGTCACCGAGTTCCTCCAACAACTCGCCACCGAGCCTGTGATCACCCATGCCCGCCTCGACGAACTACCGGCATCGCGCACCCGCGAATACGTCCGCGGACTACTTGTCGAACACAATGCGCTGCCGCGACGCGATGAACTCAGCGCAAGGTTCAGCGACTGGGCCGAGCAGGCCCTCGACCGGATCACCAGTCCGGCCCACCGCGACATCACCCGCCGATACATTCGCTGGCACCACCTGCGCCGCATGACCCAGATGGACGAGGTCACCCGAGGAACGTTCCTGCAGGCCAAACAGGCAGTCACCGTCGCCATCGAACTGCAGAACTGGCTCAGCGAACAGGGCAACGAACTCGCCGAAGTGAACCAGGCGCACTTGGACCGATGGCAGGCAGAAGGCCCCACAACACGTGGTATCGCTTCACGCTTTCTCGACTGGGCAATCAGGACCAACCTCATCGACCCTTCCCTGAAACTGCAGCCTCACCGCCGCGGCACCAGTCCGCGCCTCGACGCGGCCGCTCAAACCGAGATCGTTGCCAACCTCAGCCACACGACTGACATGAACCCGAGAGACCGCGCGGCAGCCATCCTCATCCTGGTCTTCGGCCAGCAGGTCTCCGACATCGTCCAACTAACCTGGGACAACGTCACAGTGACAGAGGAACTCGTCACCATCACCCTCGGAACCGTCGAAATCGCACTTACACCACCGCTCGATGAGCCCTGGCGAGACCTCACGGCCACGCCAACCCATCACCAGACAGCAGCGCACCCCAACAGCAAGTGGGTATTCCGAGGCGGCTCACCCGGCCAGCACATCCAAGCCTCAACCCTCACTCAACGACTCAGCACGGCCTTCAGTAGTCGGGCAGCCAGGCTCGGAACACTTCACGAACTCACCAAACTCGCCCCCGTTGCCATCATCGCCGAAGCACTTGGCTACTCCGCGGCTACAATCGATCGCCACGCCATCGACTCGTCAGCCAACTATGCGCAATACGTCTCTGCTTTGAAATCAGCCATCTCGAGATAGAAAGCAACCGTGACAGCACCCAGGGTTGGTGAAGATAGTGAGGGCGAACTCAGACTCGCCCGCGTAGGATGGGGCCACTACGCTGAACTCGCGCTGAGAGTCTCCTTACCAAGGTGAACAGCAAGGTGACCAGAGAGGTCGACATGGCGGACGAACGAGGCTTTCGAAAGCTGATTCTTCTCTGTATTGCTGGCTTAGTCGCTGGCCTTGTCGTGACATTTATTCTCCGGGCGATTTTTCCAGAAGCAGAGATTTTATACATGACAGCTGGAGCGGCAGTCACCGCCGTGGTTGCGGTGCCGCCCCTGGCCAGATACTTCCAAAAGCGGATGTGAAGAGCGGAAGCTACACGCACAGCCCAAATTCCACAGACTTCGGTGGCGGCATCGGAAGGATCCGCGTCACCCCGCAACTGAAGGCCGCCTATCAAACACAATCGCGCCGACTGGTCCCACATCAACACGTCTCGCTGCCAGTCCATCATAAGGGCTGAAAGCGGCATCCAAGGGTTGTCCCGATCTCACATCGGACGCGGGAAATGCAGGGCTTCCTTCACGGGAAATGGCGGCGAGGTTTGCCTCGCGGGCGCGCCGTGTCCCAAATGTAACCCAAACGCCCGAGGGAAAGCGCCGCGCCGACGATTGGCTTCTTCGACAACCGAGAAGGTAACGTTTAGGTCACTGGTTGGCGCACGCGCATCACAAGGTCTCCTCAATTCTTCTGTGTGTGGTAAGTCCCAGGCGGCAGCGCCTTGCATTCGGCAGACCAGGATCCGGGCGTGACTTATCCCTGTGAGACCGCCCGTTTTCGCACCCATGAAGAGGCTTTATTTTCCATGCGCAGAAATAATCTGCTGGCCGTCGGCATGCTCTCGGTCCTGCTCGCCACCTCGGCGTGTGGCGCTGTAACCGGCGCCCCCAACTCACTCGATAAGTCTTCCGTACCGGCCGGCGCCGGGATTGAGGCCAGCGGAACTGATAAGTCCGGCGAGGTCGGCGCCTCACAGCGCGCCGCTGCCGAGAAGGCGGCAAAAGCCGCAGCAGCCGCCACGGCCGAAAAAGCCGCCGCAGCCGCCACGGCCGAAAAAGCCGCCGCAGAAGCGGCCGCCGCCGCTGAGAAAGCCACAACTGAGAAAGCGGCAGCCGAGAAAGCAGCAGCCCAGAAGGCAGCCGCCGAGGCGAAGGCTGCGGGCCCGGTACCTGCGGCGATTCCCGCACCAGCCGCCGCGGCCGCCGTCGTTCCTCCTGCTCCGAAGCCGGCGCCCGCACCCGTCCAGCCGGCGTCCTCCTCCGAGCGGATCGTCAACACCGCCTACACCACGGCATATACCTGGCACGACAACACCCCGGCCGGTTCGGTTGCCATCAGCCACCCGGTCCTGCACCAGACCGCCGGGGGCACCGGCACGTATGCGGACCCGATCACCATCGCCGTAGGGCACTCCCTCGCCACCGGCCAGGATGTGCTCGACTTCCCGGCCGGCACAAGGATTTATCTGCCGGACGTCCGCCGCTACTTCATCGTCGAAGACACCTGCGGCGACGGCAACGATCCCGAAAACGGCCCGTGCCACCAGGGCACCAACGTGCACGGCACCAACTCCAGCATCTGGATCGACATGTGGATCGGCGGGCAGAGCATGAGCTCCGCCGGGGCCGACGACTGCGCCAGCAAGGTCACGGACGTCCACACCGCCGTCTTCAACCCGGCAAGCAACTACGTGGTGGCGTCAGGGGCCGGCGTGATCCACGACGGCAAATGCGATGCCGGCTACGGCAGCGCTCTCGTGAAGCAGTAGCCGGAAACGAATAGCCGCTGGATACAGACCAGAGGCTATTGCGGGGCCGGTGCATATCCGCCGGCCCCGCTCCCGTGTCCGGCAACCGGATCGAACCGCCCACCAAGGCTGGGCATCCGCCTGCCCGGGCGGCCCTGCCATTGTCTAATCCCGGACGCTCGCCAAGAATGAACCAATGACGGTCTATCTGCGTTCACTCGAAACCGCTGTTCCGCCCACGGTGCTGGTCCAGGCGGAAGCCCGTGATGTTTTTGCCGCCCAGCCGGGCCTGACCAGACTGGGCTCGCGGCTGGTCAACACCTGCTTTGATTCAGCCGCCATCGGGACCCGCCATACGGCGGTCGAAGAAATGACCATGGATTTCCGCTCGGATGATCCCCAGTTCTTCGATCCGGCCACCGGTCTGCTGCTGAACCCCACCACGCAGGTGCGCAACGGGATCTTTGCCCGCGAGGCCACCAAACTCTTCATCGACGCCGCCCGGGCTGCCCTTGACGCCTGCCCGGACCTGACGTTGCTTGACATAACCCACGTCATTACGGTCTCCTGCACTGGCTTCTTCAACCCTGGTCCCGACTACAAGATCGTGCGGGCGCTGGGGCTGGATCCGGCCGTCCAGCGTTATCACCTGGGGTTCATGGGCTGTTATGCAGCATTCCCGGCGCTGCGGGCCGCCAAATCGTTCTGCGAGGCCGATCCCGACGCCGTTGTCCTGGTGGTGTGCGCCGAGTTGTGTTCCCTGCATGTCAGGACGTCGAACGATCCGGACACCATCATGGGCTCGGCACTGTTCGGGGACGGAGCCGCAGCCGCCATCGTGACATCCCGGGACGATCCGGAGGCACCTGCCCTGATGCAGCTGGACCACTTCGAAACAGTCCTGACGCCGGTGGGCGAAGAATCCATGGCATGGAACATCGGCGACCACGGCTTCGAAATGGTACTGGGCAACTACGTCCCCCACATCATCGATGACCACATCATCGGCGCCCTCAAACCACTGCTGGACCG
Source organism: Arthrobacter sp. HMWF013 (assembly GCF_003061105.1). Lineage (GTDB taxonomy): Bacteria > Actinomycetota > Actinomycetes > Actinomycetales > Micrococcaceae > Arthrobacter. The sequence goes on along the minus strand of NZ_QAIQ01000572.1, from coordinate 825 downwards.
GGACCCGTCGCTGAGCGGGCTCCCCTACCGGGACATCCGGCATTGGGCCATTCATCCCGGTGGCCGGAGCATCCTGGATAAGGTCCAGACCCGGCTTGAACTCACGGACCAGCAACTCGTTCCGGCGCGGGATACCCTGCGGGACTACGGCAATATGAGCAGCGCCACGGTTCTCTTTGTCCTTCGGCATATTCTGGAGCAGCCCGCGTCGGAGGGCGACGAACGGATCTGCTCCATGGCCTTCGGCCCCGGGCTCACTGTGGAGACGGGCCTGTTTACCAAGCTGCGGTCGGCGGGCGCTCCGCAGATCCTGGGAGCGGCAGCCACGGCGTCGCTGGCCTGATCCCGTGCTCCTGATGCGGCACCGCGCTGTTGACGCCATCGAAATGATGGACCGGCCGGACTGTGATCCCGTGAGGCTGGACCGGACCTACCGGCAGTTCGGCCTGGTAAACCGTCTCTTTTCCGGCTGGCGCCTGCTCTACGTCCGGGAACTGCGCCCCCTTTTGTCACCGGATCATGTCACCACCGTTCTGGACATCGGCTGCGGCGGCGGGGACATCGCCCGGCTGCTTGCCGGCTGGTCTGCCCGGGACAACCTTGAAGTGGAGATCACCGGCATCGATCCGGATGGGCGGGCCTGCGACCACGCGTCCCGGACGAAAACCCAGTCGGTGAACTTCCGGCAGGCGGCCAGCGCCGATCTTGTCCGGGAAGGACGCAGCTATGACGTGGTGATCTCCAACCACGTCCTTCACCACCTGCAGCCGGCGCAACTGGCGGCATTTCTCGCCGACTCGCAGAATCTGGCCAGCCGGCTGTGCC
>NZ_QAIQ01000571.1 GCF_003061105.1 Arthrobacter sp. HMWF013 | reverse complement strand
ACACGGAGATGTCGGTGCAGCCACGCTCACGCAGCAGCGCCATGGTGGCCCCGGCGTAGGCGCCTGTACCGAAAACCACGACTTTCTTGGTGGACCAGTCAGGGAATTCCGAGAGATCGGTGGCCAGATCCAAGGCGACGGAGACGATGGACAGGCCACGGGAACCGAGGGCTGTCTGCGCGCCGACGTCTTTGGCTGTTTTGGACGCCGCCTGGAAGAGACGGACCAGGCCCGAGCTGGCAGTGCCTTCATGCTGGGCGGTGATGAGGGCCCGCCGGACCTGCCCTGCGATTTCACGCTCACCAACGACGGCGGAGTCCAGTCCGGCGCTGACGGCGAACAGGTGCTGGGTGACTTCGGAACCGGTCCGGGTGCTGAAGGAACGTGAGACCAGCTGTTCGTTCAGGCCGCTGAGGCCGCTGATCTGGGAGACGAGGGCCGCGCGGGCAGCCTCGACGTCGTCCGGATGAGGCGCTTCGCCGTAGATCTCGTAGCGGTTGCAGGTGGCAAGGACTACCGCACCCGTCACTGCCGGCGATCCGGAGAGAGCGGATGTGGCGATCTCTGAAGCACCGTTGCTCAACTGAGCAACGGTCTCAAGATCGATGTCGGCGTGTGTAGCCACCAATGAGAAAAGAACCACAGCAGATCAATCATAGCTTTTTCGTGGCCCGGTAGAACAACCAGGGGAGGTGGGCCTCGCAACAAGGGTCTGTGATTCGGGCCACGGGACCGGCGTGGATGCGGCGGGTGACAGGTTGTCGTTATCTTTTACGCCCGATTTTGGGCACAATCGGAAGCATGACTTCCAGCTCCGCCGTGTCCAACGCCGCGACCAATGCCCTGACCGACGGCGGCGCTCTTCCCGCCGGCCACCCGCTGATGGACGGGCGCACCGCGGATTCCCCGCTGATCACCGCGTACCGTGGCGGCAAGCCGTCCCGGCGCCCGGTGTGGTTCATGCGGCAGGCCGGACGCTCCCTCCCTGAGTACCTGAAAGTGCGCGAAGGCGTGGCCATGCTGGACTCGTGCCTGCGGCCGGAACTGGCGTCCGAGATCACCCGGCAGCCGGTCCGGCGCCACGACGTTGATGCGGCCATCTTCTTCTCGGACATCGTGATCCCGTTGAAGCTCGCCGGCGTCGGCGTGGACATTGTTCCCGGCGTGGGCCCCGTGCTGGAGAAGCCGGTCCGCACCGCTGCCGATGTTGCCGCCCTGCCCCAGCTGACCTGGGAAGCTCTGGAGCCCATCCGGGAAGCGGTCCGCCTGACGGTTGCGCAGCTCGGCAAGACCCCACTGATCGGTTTCGCCGGTGCCCCCTTCACGCTGGCGGCGTACATGGTGGAAGGCAAGCCGTCCCGGGACCACCTGGGCCCGCGCACCATGATGCATGCGGACCCGGAGACCTGGACCGCCCTGGCCAACTGGGCAGCCGACGCGTCAGGCATGTTCCTGCGCGCCCAGCTTGAAGCAGGCGCATCCGCCGGGCAGTTGTTCGATTCGTGGGCCGGGTCCTTGGGGCTGGCCGACTACACCAAGTACGTGGCACCCGCTTCCGCCCGCGCACTGGACCACGTCCGTCACCTCGGGGCGCCGCTGATCCACTT
>NZ_QAIQ01000066.1 GCF_003061105.1 Arthrobacter sp. HMWF013 | reverse complement strand
CGAAGAAGGCGCAGTCCTGGGCGAGAAGGTTGTTGTCCGCCGGATTTCCCGCATCGAGGGCGGCACGGTTGACGCTTACCTGCACAAGACCTCCAAGGACCTCCCGGCGCAGGTCGGCGTCCTGTTCGCAGTTGACGGTGAAGGCGAAGCCGCTGCCACCGCAGCACACGACGTCGCCGTGCACATCGCAGCGATGTCCCCGAACTACCTGACCCGCGAAGACGTTCCGTCCGAGCTGGTTGAGTCCGAGCGGCGCATCGCCGAAGAGACGGCAAAGGCTGAAGGCAAGCCGGAGGCCGCCATGACCAAGATTGTGGAAGGCCGCGTGACGGGCTTCTACAAGGGTGAGGTCCTGGTTGACCAGGCATTCGCCAAGGACGCCAAGAAGTCTGTGGCACAGGTCCTCGAAGAGGCCGGTGTCAAGGGAACTGCTTTCGCACGTTTCCGCGTCGGCTCCTAGCCGAAACCGCAAAGGGGTGGCCACTTCGGTGGCCGCCCCTTTTGCATGCACGGCGAATGGTCGGATGAGACCTTTGGCCGCCCGGCACGATAATCTTTTCAGAGTTCACCAACGGGAAGGCACCCATGGAAGCCGTCATTACTTCAAGCCAGCCGGAGAAGAGCCGACGCCGCGTCCTCCTGAAACTCTCAGGTGAGGTCTTCGGCGGAGGAAAGCTCGGCGTCGACCCCGAAACCGTCCGCGACGTCGCCAAGCAGATCGCCGCGGCTGTCCCCGCCGTGGAAGTTGCCATCGTGGTCGGCGGCGGTAACTTCTTCCGCGGTGCGGAGCTCTCCCAGAGCGGCATGGACCGCTCGCGCGCCGACTACATGGGCATGCTCGGAACCGTCATGAACTGCCTCGCCCTGCAGGATTTCCTGGAGCAGGCAGGCGTCGAAACCCGGGTCCAGAGCGCCATCACCATGGGTCAGGTCGCCGAAGCGTATATTCCCCGCCGCGCCATCCGCCACATGGAAAAGGGCCGCGTGGTCATCTTCGGCGCCGGCGCGGGCCTGCCCTACTTCTCCACCGACACAGTGGCCGCCCAGCGCGCCCTGGAGGTCCACGCAGATGTTGTGCTGATGGCCAAGAGCGGCGTGGATGCCGTATACACCGCCGATCCAAAAAAGGACCCCAACGCCGAGCGGCTTGAGACCCTCAGCTACGACGACGCCCTCCGCCGCGACATCAGGGTCATGGACCAGACGGCGATGACCATGTGCAAGGACAACAAGCTGTCCATGGTGGTCTTCGGGATGGAAGGCGAAGGCAACGTCACCCGTGCGATCCTGGGCGAAAAGCTCGGTACCCTGGTGACCCCGTAGCTACAGCTAGGATGATTTCAGGACGGTTCCGCCTCCTGGCAGGGCCAGGGATGGAACCAGTAATACTGAACCAAGATTGTGCAGGGAACCGGAACCCGGACTGCACTGATTTCTGAGGAGAGACCGTGATCGAAGAAACCTTGCTCGAAGCCGAAGAGAAGATGGACAAGGCAGTAGAGGTAGCCAAGGACGACTTCTCCTCGATCCGTACCGGACGGGCGAACCCGGGCCTGTACAACAAGGTGCTGGTGGACTACTACGGTTCACCCACTCCGCTGCAGCAGCTCGCGTCGTTCGCCATCCCGGACGCCCGCACCATCCTGATCACGCCGTTCGACAAAACCGCGCTGCGCGATATCGAGCGGGCACTGAGTGACTCCGAGGTTGGGGCCAACCCCTCCAACGACGGCAACGTCATCCGGATCACCATCCCTGACCTGACCCAGGAACGCCGCAAGGAATACGTCAAGATCGTCAAGACCAAGGGTGAGGACGCGAAGATCTCCATCCGCAACATCCGGCGCAAAGCCAAAGAGACGCTGGACAAGCTCGTCAAGGACGGCGAAGCCGGCGAAGACGAAGGCAGCCGGGCGGAAAAGGAACTTGATGCCCTGACCAAGGCGCACGTGGACGGCATCGACGAGCTGCTCAAGCGCAAGGAAGCAGAGCTGCTCGAAGTCTGATGAGCCAGGCAGACCAGGCCCCCGCATCAAGGGCGCGCGCCAAGCGGACCCAGCCGCGCAGCAACCCCACGCCCAAGGCCGGCCGGAACCTTCCCGCAGCCATTGTGGTGGGACTGACCATGCTGATCGGTGTGCTCGGCGGACTGATCTTCCTCCCGCTCGGCTTCGTGGCTGTCACCACCGGGTTCGCGGTTTTCGGGGTCTGGGAAATCTTCCGTGCCCTGGAAGCCAACGGCACCAGGATGCCCATCATCCCCGTAATGGTGGGCACGGTTGCCATGCCTTTTGCCGCCTACTTCGGCGGTCTCGAAAGCCTCCTTTTCGCGCTGCTCCTGAGCTGCGTGGCTGTGCTCCTCTGGCGTTCGGTGGAGAGCCCGGTCGGATCAGCCAACAGCATCTTCGCCGGGGTCTTCACTCTTGGCTGGGTACCCTTCTTCATCAGCTTCGCCGCCCTGCCGCTCCATGCTGCCGGCGTGGTCCCTCCCTTGGGCCTATGGCCGGGCGGGACGGTGCCGGCCGGAGCGTGGCAGGTCGCCGTGATGCTGCTGCTGGTGGTCTCGAACGACACCTTCGGCTACCTGGTGGGCGCATCGCTGGGCAAGCACCCGATGGCTCCCAAGATCAGCCCGAAGAAATCGTGGGAGGGCTTTGCAGGATCGGTTGCCGGGGCCACGGTGATCGGAGTCCTTGCCTGCATTTTCCTCCTGGACAAACCCTGGTGGGTCGGCGTGGTCCTTGCCCTGGGTACCGTTGCGGCGTCCACCGCAGGAGACCTCGCCGAGTCCATGGTCAAGCGTGAACTGGGCATCAAGGACATGAGCAGCATCCTGCCGGGGCACGGCGGTGTGATGGACCGCCTCGACTCCATTGTTTTCGCCTCACCCGTGGCGTTCGTCCTGTTCTCGGTGGTCTCGGGTGCCTGAGCCCGTCCTGCGCCGGGACAGGCAGCTAATACACTGGTCCGCAACGTGGCCCAGCCCAAGAGCAACAAAGGAACAATAGTGGCATTGGATTTTCAACGGAAAATTCCCGCGTCGTTTGAGCGCGTGCGGGGCAACGAGTTTGGTTACAACGCCAAACAGGTGGACCAGTTCCTCCAGCGGGCCAAGGTGGCGCTGGAAACGCCAAAGGCCGCCGTCCACCCGCTCGGCAGCGCCGACGTCCGGGCCGTTTCCTTTGATCCGGTGAAGGGTGGCTATTCAGCCGCCGTGGTGGACTCCGCGCTGGACCGGCTCGAGGACGCTTTCGCCCGCCGTGAGCGGGACGAGCTGATCGCTGCCCGGGGCGAAGACGCCTGGCTGCGCGAAATCGGAAAACTCTCGGGCATCCTCCGCGGACGCCTGCACCGGCCCGATGGCGAACGTTTCCGGCGCCCGGCCAAAAAGAACGTCCGCAGCTACAACATTCTGGATGTGGACAACCTCTGCTATGACCTGATCGGCTACCTCGAAGAGGACAAGCCCCTCAGCGTGGACAACATCCGCCGTGCCGTCTTCCGTCCCGCCACGGGCTCGGAAGGGTACGAGGAAACCCAGGTGGATGCCTTCCTGGACCGCGTGGTCGAACTGATGGCGGCCATCGACTGACGCTCCTGCCCGACGTCCCGGCGTCCCGGCGTCTGCCCGGCGTCCCGCCGGCACCGGGACTTAATCATCAGTTCCAGGTGTGGGGGACAGCGGCGTAAAGCTGCGCCAGGCGGAGAAGTACATGCGGTTTCCGGAGAAGACCGAGCCTGCCATGAATGCCAGCCCGCCAAGAGCCCCGACCGGCACTGCCAGGCCGGTGCCGGCGCCCAGAATCGTGGCACCGGTTCCCAGGATGATGGCGATCAGGGCGGCGTTTGCCATCTGGATGAAGACCATGCTGCTTCCGGCCACTTGGCTCCAGGGTCCCCGCGGACCCAGGAAAAAATAGGTTTGGCGGGAACCGGCCAGGTCATCATGGCGCCCTGCCATGAGGTACGGGGCAAGCCCGGGGTCCAGGTCAACATAGGCCGCCCGGAGTCTGTTCATCGCAATGACGTACATCAGGTCCTCCAGGCCGACGTTCATCACCCGGACCTGGGTCAGTAGTCCGATCAGCAGGTCCACGAGGAGCACAGCCATAGCCAGGATGATGAAGGCGTCCGAGAATCTGGTGGCCTGGCCCACCAGCGCCAGGCTCACCAGGCTGGCTGAGGTGAAAGTCAGGAACATGCTGATCCGCGTCAGGACCTCACCCTGCGTGGTGCTGCGGGAAGCCAGCAGGGACCAGTGCTCGGTGGCGAGCAGCTGTGCCCGGACCGACGCCGGAACTCCTTCCGGCCCGGCGGGAGTGTTTCCGTCCTGCGTGGACATGCGGTAATTGTCCACCTTTGACGGTTCCCGCGCGAGGGCGGGCCGACGACGACGGCGGGTCACGCCGCCGTCGTACTTCCCGGGGAACGGGGTAGCCGGGTCCGCCGGCTCAGCGTTCCGTGACCAGCGGCCGTTCCGGCGTGTGCAGGCGGGTCATCACCCGTGCCATGGTCCGGGGGATCCGCTTCCTGGTGGCCCGGGAAACGAACACCATCACGGCGAACGCCGCCGGGACGGACCAGGCCGCCGGCTGGGCCAGCCAGAACGGAGTGCCTGCGGCGCCCAAAACCGAACCGGACACCATGGCGCCGCCGCAGAGGACTCCGCCGGTGACCATCCCGGCAATCGCTCCAGTATCGGTCAGGCCGCGCCACCAGATGCCGAGCAGGAGGACAGGGCAGACTGTGGACGCCGTGAAGGCAAACACCAGGCCCACGCTGCCTGCAAGGGCCAGGGAGTCGGTCATAAAGGCGAAACCCAGGGGGACAAGTGCGGCGATCACTGCTGCCAGCCGGAAACCCCGCACGCTGCCGCCCAGGACATCCTGGCTGATCACGCCTGCCAGGGAGACCACCAGCCCGGAGGTGGTGGACAGGAAGGCGGCAAAAGCACCTGCCACCACGAGCGCCGATAGCAGGTCCCCGGCAGTCCCGCCGATGAACTCGCCGGGCAGCAGTAAAACCACCGCATCAGCCTGGCCGGAGCGGGCGAGTTCCGGGGCGAACGTCCGCCCCAGGAGTCCGTACGCCGTGGGAAAGAGGTAGAACACCGAGAGCAGCCCGAGGACGATCAGGGTGGTGCGCCGGGCCGAGTGCCCATCCGGATTGGTGTAGAAGCGCACGAGTACATGGGGGAGGCCCAGGGTGCCGAACAGCAGGGCCACCAGGAGGGAGATGTTCTGGTAGGGACCGGCAGGAGCCAGGCCGGTGGGATTGACCGCCGCCTGGGCCACGGCGCCGCTCCCGTTTCCGGCAAGGGAGAAAATGATGAACAGCACAGGGACCGCCAGTGCCGTGAGCTTGAGCCAGTACTGGAAGGCCTGCACAAAGGTGATGGAACGCATTCCGCCGGCCACCACGGTGAGGCAGACGATGACCACCACAGCCACCGAGCCCACCCAGGCCGGCAGGCCCGTGCTGATCCGGATGGTCAGTGCCGCCCCGTGCAGCTGGGGCACGATGTACAGCCAGCCCACCACCACCACCACGAGGCTGGTCACGCGGCGCACTGCCCGCGAATCGAGCCTGGCTTCGGTGAAATCCGGGATGGTGTACGCGCCGGACCGGCGCAGCGGGGCGGCCACAAAGAGCAGCAGCATCAGGTACCCGGCGGTGTAACCCACCGGGAACCACAGGGCATCCGTTCCGGAGAGCAGGATCAGGCCGGCAACGCCCAAAAAACTTGCTGCCGACAGGTACTCGCCGCCGATGGCTGAGGCGTTCCACCACGGTTTGACTG
>NZ_QAIQ01000570.1 GCF_003061105.1 Arthrobacter sp. HMWF013 | reverse complement strand
GGTGAGAAGGACGTGCGCAGCCCCAACCCTGATGAATAAGCACGCTTGTGTTAAAAGGACACAAAAAAGCAGGGCCGGTCATTGACCGGCCCTGCTTTTGAAAATGAAACCCTAAGGCCCCAGAATCTCTAATGAATTAGAGTGCCTGGATGTTGACGGCCTGGGGACCCTTGGGGCCCTGCTCGGTTTCGAAGGAAACCTTCTGGTTCTCTTCGAGTGAGCGGAAGCCGGAAGAGGCGATCGCGGAGTAGTGAGCGAAAACGTCCTGTGAGGAGTCATCGGGGGAAATGAAGCCGAAGCCCTTTTCAGCGTTAAACCATTTGACGGTACCAGTAGCCATTATTTTTGTCCTTCGTGAAGGTGGAGGAAAAGTCCCGACTTTCGGGTCCTCCGGTGTGGGGTGTTCAAAACCGCTACTTCAGAAGAACGCGGACTTTCGACCGCGCGTACTGCCTGAACTACCAACTGCATAAACACAACAACAAAATCAACTGTACAGGAGTTTCCGGAGACCATTTACCACCGCCCGTCCCGGGGTCCTGTACCTCGCTGCTGTACCTCCCGGCGCCGCGGGCATATCCTGCCAACAGATCCGCGCCGCACCCAACCCCCGGGAGACGAACCATGGAGATGCCCAAAGCGTCCGACGCCGACAAGGAACGCTTCCGGTCGGTGGTCCCCGACCATCCGGAGGTGGTGGTGAAGCCGATGTTCGGCAACCTCGGGGCGTTCGTGAACGGCAACATGTTCGCGGGGCTGTTAGGGCCCACCATCGGTGTGAAGCTTGCCGACGAGGACAGGGACGTCCTCGAGAGCACCGAGCGGACTGTGCCGTTCGGGCCGGCAGAGCGGCCCATGGGCGGCTACACCGGCCTGCCGGAAGTCTGGAATGAAGAGGGCGACGGCGACGACGCCCGCGTCCGCGCCTGGGTCAGTAAGGCGTACGACCATGTCGCCGCCCTGCCGCCGAAAGAACCAAAGGCAACCAAAGCGTCCAAGATTCCCAAAGCCAAGGCCCCGCAGCAGTAGCCAGTTGCCGCGCCCCTCGTCCCTCCTCACAACCCTCTGGCATTACCTGCAGGTGCTGGGCGAACCCTCTGGCACTTCCCGCACGTTTTCGGGAAACCCTCTGGCACTTCCCGCCCCGCTTCCTGGCCGGGTGCGCCACGATCAAGCCAGACAACGAAGCCGGTGCACCTCCGGGTTTCCGGGGGTGCACCGGCCCTGCGCTCAGACGGCGGCGGCTTCGAGGGTTTTGTCACCAATGATGGACGCACCCTTTGAGCGGTTCACCATCAGCGCCAACAGGTCAAAGACCAAGGTCGCGGCCGCGAGGGTGGTGATGTCCGCGTGATCGTACGCGGGGGCAACTTCGACGACGTCGGCGCCGACGATGTTGATGCCGTTGAGGCCGCGGAGAAGGGCCAGCAGCTCGCGGGAGTGAAGGCCACCCATTTCCGGCGTACCGGTCCCCGGAGCGTAGGAGGGATCGAGAACGTCGATGTCGATGGAGACGTAGACCGGGGTGTCGCCGAGGCGGTCCTTGACCTTCTGGATAGCGGCCGGGACGCCGATGACGTCCAAGTCCGAGCAGCGGATGATCTGGAACCCGAATTCGTGGTCGCGCAGGAAGTCGGCTCGGTCGTAGACGGGCCCCCGGATACCCACATGCATCGATTTGTCCTCGACGAGAAGACCTTCTTCAAAGGCCCGGCGGAAGATCGTTCCGTGCGTGATGGGCTGGTCGAAGTAGGTGTCCCAAGTGTCCAGGTGCGCGTCGAAGTGCAGGAGGGCTACCGGTCCGTGGACTTCGTTCAGGGCACGCAGCATGGGCAGGGCGATGGTGTGGTCCCCGCCGATGGCGATCAGCCGCTTGTCCTCGCTGATCAGCGGCCGCGCCTGTTCTTCGATTTCACGTACCGCCCGGGTGATGTCGTAGGGCGTGCAGGCGATGTCACCGGCATCCACAACCTGGGCTTCGTATACAGGCTCGACGTCGAGTTCCGGGTGGTAGCCGGGGCGCAGCAGCCGGGATGCTTCACGGACCGCGGCGGGACCGAAGCGGGCGCCCGGGCGGAAAGAGGTGCCGCCGTCGAACGGCACGCCGACAATGGCAATGTCATAGTCGGGAACCCGGTCAATCTGCGGGAGCCGGGCGAAGGTGCCGAGTCCGGCGTAGCGGGGTACTTTGGTGGCGTCGACGGGCCCGATTGGCTTGTGCGTGGTCATAGCAGTGATCCTTCTTTGATGATTTCCGGGGAGGCCGGCTTCTTGTCAGTGGTGAGTTCCGAGAGAGATTTGTTGGCCGTTTCCGGGGCGAGCAGGAACGTTGCAACCAGCCCTACCAGGGAAATGATGGCGCCGATCAGCAGTGAGCCTGCGGCCCCGAAGCTGATGATGGCCACCGGCATCAGGTAGGTGCTGGCCGCGGAGCCGACGCGGCTGATGGCCGTGCCGAATCCGACTGCCGTGGCGCGGACCTCCGTGGGGAACAGTTCGTTCGGGTAGACGACCTCAAGGAAGCTGGAGGCACCGGAGGCCAGGGCAAAGACGGCCAGGGCGATGAAGAGCGGCGCGGCCGGAACGTTGGGGATGAAGGCGGGGATGGCGAGTGCAACCACGATGATGCCGAAGCTCCACAGCAGCAGCTTCCGGCGGCCGATCTTTTCAACCAGCCAGAGCCCTGGAATGCCGCCCACCACGAACAGCATGGAGATCAGGAAGGAACCGCCATAGAGGTTGGCGTCTCCTGTCATGCCCATTGAGGCCAGGAGATCCGGCGCGAAAGTGTAAACCGCGAAGAGCGGGATGACCTGGGCAGTCCAGAAGATCGAGACAAAGAGTGTTCGCTTCCACGCCTGTCCCCTGAAGATATCCAGGAACCTGCCCTGCTTGGCCGGACCATCACTGTCGGAGGCGATGTCTGCGAGGCTGTACTGCTGTCCGTACACCTTCTTGATGATGGTTTCAGCCTCATCGCGGCGGCCACGGGAAAGCAGCCAGCGCGGGGACTCGGGGGTGCCGAGCCTGCACAGCAGGGTCACGATGGCGAAGATCGCCGGGCTGGCTACCATGATGCGCCATGCATCAGGCCCGATATCGCGGAGCAGGTATCCGACGGCGTAGGCAGCGGCGGCGCCGACCGCCCAGACCACGAAGGTGGCTCCCAGAAGCCGGCCGCGGTGCTTTTTGGGAAGGAATTCTGCGAGCAGCGAGGTCGCGATCGGGTAGTCCGCGCCGATGGCCATTCCCAGGAGGAACCTGCAGAGGACAACCTGCCAGACTTCGGTTGCGAAGGCGTTGAGGACAGAGAAGAGGGCGAGCGCGATGAGGTCGGCGATATACATCTTGTGCCGGCCGATCTTGTCAGTCAGCCACCCGAAGATGGCACCGCCGAAGAAGATGCCCACCAGGCTGGCCGCGCCGATCAGGCCGATTTCCGTGGTGCTTAGTTGCAGGCCCGGCGTCATGGTGATCAGGGCGATCCCGATGATCGACAGCGCGAACCCATCAATGAAGGGACCCCCTGAGGCGAAGAAAGTCAGCTTCTTGTGGAAAGTTGTCAGCGGGGCATCATCAATGAGATTGCTTGTTGCGCTCATTTGAAACCCTCTCTCGTGAATGCTCGTAGCAGAGCGGGAAGTAAGTGAGACCATCATGGGTGACCGGCGTCACGTGGGTATATCCGGCAATCGATCACAAATGACGAAGCCTCCTATACGTTTGTATAAAGAACTGCTCAGGCAGACTGCGCCATCCCCTCAAGAAAGAACGCACCACGTGATTACCGTTGCCGAGCTGATTGCCGAACCGCAGTTGGGCCTCCGTCTGATGGCAGGTGCGGAGGGCCTGGGAAACGGCATCACGTGGGCGCACACTTCTGACCTTCCGCGGCTCTGGGAGTGGGTCACCGGAGGCGAGCTCATGATGACCAACGGACTGTCCGTTCCTGCCGACGCCGCCGGGCAGGTGGAGCTCGCGCAATCCCTGGTCCGGGCGGGCGCATCCGCACTGGCCATCGGCGAGAAAATGCACGCCCCGCCGCTGATGCCGGAGTTTCTTGAGGCGTGCAATACCCTGCCGTTGCCACTTATCAACGTGCCGTACCCCCTCCCCTTCATTGCTATTGCACGGTCCGTCGCCGAGTCCTCGCTGCTGGAGGAGTCCAAGAGGCTGCGGCAGACAGCCAGGATTTATGACCTTCTCCGTCTCGCCGGGAAGGGAAGTCAGTGGCAGAACTTGGTCGCCGGGCTCGAAGCAGAATTAACGTCGCGGCTGTTTGCGGTGGATCGGCGGTGCCTCCACGCGTGGCACCCGGACAGCGAGGCCTTACCGGCAGCCGTGGCCGCTGAGCTGACGCAGCTCAAAGACAGGACATCGGTTTCAACGAAGAATTTCCAGTGGCACACGCTCGCTGACCAACACGTCCTCCTCATGGAGATCCCCACGCACGCCAATGCGCTCCTGGTTGTCCTTCCTGAATCCGATCCGCACCCGGATGCGGTGGTGCTGCTGCACGCGGCAACTGTGTTGGGCCTTGAGCTGTCGCGTACAGTGCTTGGCCTGGAGAACCGGCTGCGCCGCGGCGCCGAATTCCTCATCCAAGCCTTTGACGGCCGGTACGGCATTAAGGATATGGAAAGCAGGCTCTCTGAATTCGGTATTCCCGCGCAGGAATTTCAGGTCATCTCCCTATCCGGCGGCAACGGAATGCATCTGGCGGAGACACACCTGAACATGTGGCGCCATGGCTTCCAAACTGCTTGTTTGGAGAGTCTCAACAGACTCCACATCCTGGTATCAACAGAATGCACGGATGAGATGCTGCGGCACGCACTGCCGCCCGACGCCAGGATGGGAATCAGCACCCCGACGACGGCGGCCACCATCGAAAGCGGACTCCAGGAGTCACTCTGGGCGCTTGGAACAGCGGGCGCCACCGGAGAGCATCTGGTGCGCTACGCCGAAGGCCCCTCGTGGTTGGGGTTGACCAGCCACGAAGAAGGACAAGCGCTGGTCCAGCGGCTTCTGGGACCGATCTTCGAGTATGAGAAGGGCCGTCAGCCGGACCTTCTCCTCACCCTGAAAACGTATCTGGGCATGCAACGCTCGTGGCAAAAGACGGCAGCCGCCCTGTTCACCCACCGGCAGACCGTCATCTATCGGATCAGGAAAATAGGTGAGCTGACGGGGCTGGACCTGACCCAGACTTCGGCACTCGCGCAGCTTTGGTTCGCATTGGAGATCCACGAAACGATGGAGCTCCGCGAGTAGCGGAAGCGCAGCCGGCGATGGCTGAAGGCACACCTGGGCGCAGCCGAAAGACGCCCACCCAGGTGAGCGGCTTTCGCTCTTGGCTTCACTTCAGAGGGCAGCCTTCCGCACCAACCGCACGGCAGGCGTTCACCCGACCGTACTTCCAATAGCTTTCAGTGCCAGCCTTTCTATCTGTGGTGGACTCGACCTTGCCGCGGACCACGTCGTTCCCGGCGGTAAGATCCTTGCTCCAGACGAGCGCCGCAACCGCTGCGACGATCGGCGAGGCCATTGAAGTGCCGCTGCCGAGGTCGTACTTCAGGGAGCGTTTGTAAGGGATCGTCGGGCCTTGCAGGGCGAAGTTGTAGTACGGGAAAGTCGAATAAACGTTGACCCCCGGCGCCGCCATGTCCACCCATTTGCCGAAGCTTGAGAAGGTTGCCTTGTTGTCAAAGTTGTCGGTTGCTGCCACGGCAATAACCTTGGAATACGCGCCAGGATAGATCTGGGCCTGGGTACCGGCGTTACCGGCCGCGGCGACTATCAGCACACCCTGATTCCATGCGTTATTGACGGCAGCTTCAAGGGTGCGTGATGAAACGCGCTGCCCGAGGCTCATGTTGATCACCTTGGCACCATGGGCCACCGCCCAGTCGATGCCCTGGGCGATGCGTGAACTGGAACCGGTGCCGGCGTCGTTGAGCACTTTAACATCCAGAATGTCGCATTCCGGGCACACACCCGAGACCCCTATGCCGTTGTGTTTGGCCGCAACAATACCGGCCACATGGGTCCCATGGCCGTACCTGTCGTAGTCCTCCTCTGCCTCAATCTTCTTGTCGCTGAAGTTGATCCGGTCAACGACCTTCTCGGAAATGTCCTCGTGATTGAACGCCACACCTGAATCGATGATGGCAACCTTGACGCCGATTCCTTCGGCGACGGTCCACGCCTCGACGGCATCCACATCAGCGTCCGCGGTACCTGCGGGTACCTCTGTGTCACCCGCGGTGTTCTTGAACGACTGCCCCACGTTCTGCAGCGCATATTGGCGGTCAAAGTAGTTTTCATCCATTGTGGCCGTCACGAGCTCGTCCGGCTCGGCATACTCAACTGCCGGGTTTCTGCTCAGGGCTGCGATAAGTCGGGATTCTTTTCCCGCCGGTACTTTGATGAGGTGGGCGCCGGTGCTGCCAATAGCCGGGCCCTGGCTAAGGCCATGCTGGCGCAGTACGCCGGGTGCCGCGGCATTGTCGCGGAACTTGACCATGATTTGCCCTGCGATGGGTTTTGACTCAGCCGCTGCATTACCCGGGGCTGCCACGGTGATTCCGCCAAGCGCCATCATTGCCGCTGCGAAACTAGCCACAATAAGTTTTTTCATAGGGGCAATATTGCGCCAACGTGAACCCACTGGATAGTGGCAATCGGAAGATTGTTTTCCCGATCTCCCATTGTGGCGGAGCTTTTCGAATAGTAGCTGGGATTTCGACACATCACCTCCGCGAGAGTGGTACCATATCAAGTACAAGTAGGAGGCTGATCATGGCAATTACAGCGACTGAAGCGCGGCGTGACCTTTTCGGGTTGATCGAGCGTGTGAACCTTGACCACACTGAGGTTGAGATCATGTCGCGCCGTGGATCAGCGGTGCTGATGTCCAAGGACGAGTACGACGCCCTCGTAGAAACGAGCTACCTGCTACGCTCCCCCGAGAATGCGCGCCGCTTGATTTCCGCTCTGGAGGCCGCCCGTGCGGGCGAGACCGTCACGCACGACCTGCTTGAACCTTGACCGCTCGCACGCTCGCCTGGGCCTCGGAAGCGTGGGAAGACTACGTGTACTGGCAGAGCCAAGATCGGAAAACACCCAAGCGGATCAACACGCTCATCGAGGACATCCTCCGGGACGACCCTTTCGACGGAATTGGTAAACCCGAACCCCTCAAACTTGCTTTAGCGGGCGCGTGGTCCCGTCGCATTGATGACTCCAACCGCCTGGTCTACGTTGCGAATGACCAATATGTGACGATCCTGCAAGCCCGTTACCACTACTGAGCCACCCCGGTGGTTGTGCCGATCGGTCCGCGGCACGGCGGCGGCAGGGTCAGCCTGTCTATTTGAGGCTGAGCACCTCGTCGATGGGGCGGCCGTTGACGAACACCTCGGCGCTCGTGGCCCCGGACGCTGCCATGGCTGTGTACTCCAGCTGTGCTTTGGCGCGCGGGATGTCGCACACGCCTCCCAGCATGAACTGCCCGGAGAGGTAGATGGTGATGGTGCTGCCCACCAGTTCGCCGCCCAGATAGGTCAGGTTCGACTGGTACAACACGTTCACGAGTCCTGACAGGCCGACGTCGCGGCTCCTGTTCGCGAGCAACGTCCCCACGCTGGGGCCCACCTGGTCAGTGAAGCGCACCGGGGCGGTGGTCGTGGCAATGAGGCTGTCACCGCAGCCGATCAAAGGCCCGGAGATGCCGTTGTCGCCGATGGCCACGTAGTAGACCGTCAGCGGGCCAACCTGCTCCGGGAACCCCGTGAAGGTAGGCTCCGCGGTCGGAGTCGCCGTCGGGCTGGCGGGAGCGGACGACGGCGGCGCGGACGACGGCGGGACAGTCGCCGTCGCGGTCGGCGTGACTGACGGGCTGCTCGGCGTGGAGGGGCTCGCCGTCGGACTCGGTGAGGTGGTGGGGCCCGCCGTCGAGGTCGGGGCCGCGGAGGTGCCCGTGGGCGCCGGCGCAGGAGGGCCGAAGCAGCCTGTGAGCGCGAACAGCGCGCAGACCCCCAGAACACTGAATGCCGAAACTCCGGGCCTGGTCATGATGCCCCCTTGGATGCTGGCCCTGGATCTTCCGGACCCGCTCCCAACCTACGCCGGAGCGATCCCCCCGGAACAGGGACTTAAGTCCGGCGTCGGCCGTGCATCGAGGCGCTGCCTATCGGCAGGAGTAGTCGTAATCGAGTCCGGCCGACACATACTGCGTCACTGTCACCGGGCTGCCGGGCGTCAGGCCCGGCAAAGAACAGTTCGACTTCGCTCCCCGCAGCGTCTTGGCCCCTGCAAGCCAGCTTGGCAGCCCCGTGAGGGAGCTGCTGGAGGGCACGGTCCCGGCGATGGTTCCCCACTGATAGCCAGTGGAGTAGATCCCGACGCCGGCGCCCGCATTCCCGGCAGTGATGCTCTTGAAGTAGGCGACCATCCCTTCAAGGTCCGCCCGGTTCAGGGCTGTGCCGCCCGTGCCGGTCTGCCAGCTGTTGCCGGTCTCAACGTCCAGCCACCAGAAATACTTGCCGGGGCTCGCCACGCCTCGGTCAGTGCCGTCGTCGTAAGCCTTCGCATACCCGTACATGTATGAGCAGGCGAGGTCGACTGCGCCTGCGCAGGTCCCATAAGGGTTCGCCACCTTCACGTCCTTGTAGACGTTGGACGAGGGCCACCAGGAGCCGGCATGTCCTGGATTGGCAGTGTTCACGTACAAAGCAACCTTGGGCTGCGAGGTTCCCCCGGTAGAGCGGGCGGCCCAGGTGAGTTGCTCGGCGAGGCAAGGGTTGGTGTTGTTGGCCAGTCCGCCGGTCACGCCCACGATCGCGAACGCCTGCCCGCTGGGAAGGGTCTTGCCGCACTGGGGCCAGGAAACGTCGTTGCCCACCACATCCGTATTTCCAGGTGACGGAGCCGCCGTCACCGGAGCCATTCCTGTGACCAACAGTCCACAAAGTGCCAGGAAAGTGCATGCCATCTTCATCCCAAAACGAGCCATGCCCAAAATGGTACGTCCGCTTCCGGAAGGAAACGCCGATGAGGCCCGGACATTCCTTCGTCAAGAAGCTAAACGCGCGCAGGAACAGGTCCGCTGGTGAATGTCCTGCTTTGGAGTCTTGCCAGCCGGCGGGCAACACCGGCGCAAACCAGCAGCTGCATGGCGTGGTACATGATCACGGGCAGGATCACCACTCCGCTCAGCGGCCCATGGAAGAGGATCGCCGAGAGTGGGAGCCCGGTGGCAAGGCTCTTCTCTGACCCGCAGAACATGATGGCCGTCGCATCAGC
>NZ_QAIQ01000569.1 GCF_003061105.1 Arthrobacter sp. HMWF013 | reverse complement strand
GCCGTGGCCCAAAGCACGCGGATACCGCCGATCTCGAGGTTGACGGGCCAGCGGGCGATGGTTCCGGCAGGAATGGCCAGCGGCGTGTCCGGGAAGCTGACGGTCTGCTCTGCCAGTGCGATCCTGAACTTGGCCGCTGCATAATCCGGCAGCGGGATGTGGGGCTGGTGCCAGGTGATGAACACGAATCCGGACCGGCCGTCGCTGCGCAGGGACCAGCGGAGCGTATCGGAATCGTCCACTCCGGCGGGGAGCCGGTCAGGCAGCGTCGAGGGCATGGGCGACAGGCGGTCGCCGAAGGCGGCGAGGAAGGCGTGTTGCTTGCGCAGCTGCGCGAAGCCGGGTGCCAGCCTGCCGGCGGCCCCGATGGGGGCATGGAAGTCATAGTCCATGACGGGAAGGTCGTTCGGGTAGCCCGTAGCCTGGGATTCCTGCAGTCCGCCCGGCGGATTCGTCCCGCCCGCGAACATGTAGTAGCCCTGCCAGGCTGAACCGCTGCCGATCTTGTTGTGGGCCACGGCGGCAACATCCTTGCCTTTGGGCCAGGGCCGCCGCTGGTACGCCGTGGCCATGCCGCCGGTCAGCTCGCAGGTGGCCGGCGGGTAGAGGGCGGAAGGGGAACGCGGCGGTGCTGCGTCGATCCCGGACAGCTGTTCCCTCAGGTCAGCGCCGATACCGGGGTCATCCCACTGGTGGCTGAAGAAGTAGTGCTGGCGGAAGGTCGGGTCCCAGGAGGCCGCGGCGTCCACCCAGAATCCATCGCCGTAGCCGCCGAAGACGGGCAGGACCTCAGCCTCGGGGATGTCCGCCCCGCCCCAGGCTGTTGCCGTCCAGAGCGGAGCACTGAGTCCCGCAGCCCGGGCAATCTTCTTGAGCTCGGTGATGTGCCCGGGCTGGTCGTAGAGTTCGTTCTCCAGCTGGATGCCCACCACGTTGCTGTCCGGGCCTGTGAGGCCCTGCAGTTCAGACCCGATGCGCTGGAACCAGCGCTCCACCAGGGCCAGGTAGGCGGGGTCGTTGGTCCGGTGTCCGACGGCGGCAGCCTGCACCCAGTCCGGGAAGCCGCCGTTGCGGACCTCGCCGTGCGCCCAGGGCCCGATGCGAAGCACGACGTCCAGGCCGATGGAGGCGCAGAGCCGGACAAAGGCTGCCACGTCCAGGTTGCCATCGAAGCGGGCCTGGCCCTCGGTCGGCTCATGGTGGATCCAGAAAACGTAGCAGGCCACCACGGTGATGCCGCCGGCCTTCATCAGCCGCAGCCGTTCCTCCCAGCGGGCGCGGGGCAGCCTGCTGAAATGGATTTCGCCCGACACGGGAACGGACGGCACGCCGGCGCATTCGATGTAGTGGCTGGTCAGCCGCCACCTGCCGTGCGGATCCACCGTGTTGCTCATGGGCGGGGATTGCCGGGCCGACTCGTGTGGCCGGTGGGTGGCGGAGAGCAGTTCAAGGGTGGTTGGTACGGGGCGCATGGGCAAGTCTCTCAGTTGGTGGGGGCGGCAAGGATGAACTGGTTGAGGCGGCGTTGCCACGCTTCGTTGGTCCACAAGGGGTGATGGGGTGCGGCGTTGGAACACAGGACCATCCCCCAGATGCCGTTCTTTAGTGCGGTCCGGATGCCGCGTTCGGCGAGGTCGCGTCCGATCGGGCCCTCCTCGAAGGTGCCCTGGAGCGGGGTGTAACCGATCCAGCCTTCCCCCACCACCGCAGGGATACCCTTCCAGCGGGCCCACTCGGCGATGGCGATCACGCGGGAATCGATCTCCCGCCGCATGACCTCGCGGTAGGGCCCGTATTCGTTGCAGAGCCACGTGTCCCAGGCCTCCGGGTCAATCCAGTCGTAGCCGTAGAACATCTGGTCGGTAACAACGGTTGCCCGGTATTTCCAGTCGGCAAGGCGCCCGTACTCTGCCACCGATGGAGCGTCGGGCCGGAGGAGGGCAGTGAGTGCCGGATTGGGGAAATCCGAGGTCCCCTCGGAGCGGATGTCAATCCGCTGCTGCAGTGCGTCCAGGACGCCGTAGCTGTAGACGTGGAATTGTGCTGCCCCCGGGCCGTCCGGAACGGTATGCATGGCCAGGTGCGGCGGTTTGCCGTAGCTGGCGGTAACCAGGAGGTCGGGGTGGAGTTGGCGCAGGCGGTGCAGTTGTTCGCTGCCGCCCTCTGCCAGCGCGGGGAGTATGGAGAAGTCCACCTCGTTGTGCAGCTCCACCATGGCGATGCGGTTCCGGTGGCCCGCAGCCGTGAGTGCCCCGATGAGGCGGTCCCAGGAGTCTGCGAGGACCCGGTACCTGTGGTGCAGCGGGACAGCATCGATGGCATCGAACCAGCGCGGCGAACCCGCGAACACTGTGGACTGCTGGTATTCCCAGCTGGCAAGGATGATGACCAGCCCGTGCCGGGCAGCGGCGTCGAAGAGCTCCAGGAGCCTCGCCTGCAGGTTCAGGCGGTAGCCGCCGGGCGCGTCGTACCAGCGCGTCCCCCTGCCGTAGATGCCGCCGTCGGGCGCTTTCCCGAGCCCTTCGATGTCCAGATCGGTGGCCAGGTGGTCGAGGCCAAGGTTGCCGAAGAGGAGCAGCGGGGCAGCGCAGATCCGGATGGTGTTGTAGCTCAGGTCAGCGGCCTTGGCGCAGGCCGCGTCCAGATCGGCATACGGCCCGCCGTCCTCGGCCCGGGTGTACCAGGAGAAGTCCCAGAGGGTGATGGTCAGCCGGGAGGGAAGGCGCGACGGCGGCGCACCGGTCAGGGAGGCCGTGTCCACTTCGGCGGTCCCGGACCCGAGATACCTCGGTGATTCGGTCACAGGGTTGCCTCTTCCTTCTGGTGTTCACCTTGCCGGCGCACACGTTGCTGCTCCAGGCGGCCCTGAGCGGCCAGTTCGCGGAGCGACCTCGCCGTTGCCGTCCGCGCGGAGGCTGTGTCGGTGTCGAAGAGCAGCAGCTCAGGCAGGGACGTCGCAAAATAGTCCGGCGCTGCGGGTGCTGATTCAAGCTCATCGGCGCGGGTAACCAGGCTCCGCCACACGCCTTCGGCTTCTGTGTGCCTTCCGAGCCTTACGTGGGCTACGCCCCGCCAGAAGTCGGACGGGCCGGCGGGGGCGGCGTGGACTGCCAGGGCATTCCCGTTCTGGCAGGCCTGGTCCCAGGCGCCGGTTGCTGCCGCACGGTCCCCGGCCAGTTCGAGGGCGTCCCCGAGTGCCACCAGCCGTTCGGCCATGCCGTGGGCCGGGTGCCTGCCTTCGCCCAGGTTCGCTGGAGCTTCCATACCTTCGCGCAACAAGGTGATGGCCGCCGTCGGGTTCTCACTCATCAGGGTGCGTGCGCAGTGGACTGCCGCCCGGTCGTAAGCATCCAGTGCCATTCCTTCGCCGCCCTCGAAGGGCTGGAAGCTGCGCGTGGACAGGATGTCCAGCGCCTCATCTGCCCGCCCGGCGTCGATCAGGAGGTTGGCGTAGAGGAGGGTCAGGTCATCGCGGCTCAGGACAGAGGGGCTATGGCGTTCAATCCCGGCAATCCGGTCCCGGACCGGCAGCCCGCGGAGGCCGGCCAGGACTGCCCGTTCGAAGACGAGCCGGGCGTCATCCGGGCTCAACTCCAGGGCGCGTTCGAAGTACGAGTCGGCGGTGGCCGTGTCACCGCCGGTGTTGACCGTGGCGAGGGCGGCGTTCCGCCACACCACGGGGTCCGCTGAGCCGTGGGTCATGGCTGTCCGCAGATGCTTCAGGGCGTCCTCCGTGCGGCCGGCATCAAGCAGCCAGCACCCCAGAAGACCGTGCGCCACTTTGTCGCGCGGATCAGCTTCGAGGGCACGGTGGAGCGCGTCGTAATCGTCAAGCCCGTACGGGAACGCGTAGGTGGTGTCGGCGCGCCGTGCCGCCGACCGTTCCGCGGACGCAGCCTCCGGTTCGAGGAGTTCCTCCAGCCAGGTGGCGCGGAGGAAGTGGCGGAGAGGCTCGGGGTTGCCGAACACCTGGTGGGCAGAGGGGCCGGGCTGCTCCGTAAGGTCCAGGGCGAGCTGCCACTGCCCTGCCCGGGCGAGCCAGCACGCCACCGCGAGTGCTGTTTTGGGATCGCTTGCCTGGAGCGAACCGTCCAGCGCCAACGCCACCGGGTCGAGCGGATCCGCGAGCAGGATGTTCTGCAGGAATGAACGGCTTTCGTCAGTGCGTCCCAGCCTCCTAAGCGCCAGGACCAGGAGGTGCTTCGCTTCCGGGCTCGCCGCCTCCAGCGCGGCTGCGGCTTCGGCATGCCGGAGTGCCTCCGCGGGTCTTCCTGACCTCAGGGCCAGCCGTGCCAGTGCAAGTTGTGCCGGATGCGCCCACCCACGGTCCCAGGCTGCCTTCCCGAACCGTTCCGCAGCCGCCTCCGCCTGCCCGGTCCGCTCGAGGATCAGGCCGAGCCGGTAGCTGGCCTCCCCGGTGGGCGGATTCAGGTTACGGCGGGTCAGCCGGGCCACGGCGGTTTCCAGCAACTCACGTGCCTGGTCAAAGTCGCCGATTTTGTACACGGCTGCTCCGAGTGCGGTGGCGGCGCGTGAGTCCAGCGGGTCGCGCCGCAGCATTTCCGCGAAGTACGGCAACGGCGACCGGGTGGGGTGCCGGTTCTGCGTCAGGTGGGTTCCCGTGAAGTAGAGCTCGTCCTGGCTGTCGATGGCCGCCGGCAGGTCAGGCTCCGTAGCAACCCAGGGCTCCTTCGCCTCGCCGCTTCCCACTGGTTTGCGCGGGGTCCACGAAATCAGTTCCCGGGTGCCCAGAAGCACCTGCAGGGTGAGGTCAGGCGCTTCGGCGGAAACTCCGAGCTCCACGACCTCCTGGAAGGGGCGGGCCGGCGAGATCCGGACTGTCCACGAGCGGATGGTGGTGCCCTTGAGCTTGAGCAGGACGGTTGCCTCTTCATGGAGGGCCGTCGTGGCTACGCCCATGGTGGCCGTGCGTCCGTTCCCGTCCACATGCAGGGATACGGCGGCGTCCACGTTCGCCTGGTGGGCCGGGCCCATGTCCCGGATCGGATACCAGAACTCGCTGAAGGTGCGGGTTTCGCCCGGTGCCAGGTAGCTGAAATCCGGCTGGTTGTCCGTGAAGACGCCGGCCATCAGCTCAACGTACGGGCCGTCGTCGTCAGTCAGGTGGGCGTCCCAGGCGCGGCCCACTGGTCCGTTGCCCCAGGTCCATTGCTTCTTGCCCGGGGAGATTGACCGGTCTGCCCAGTGCACAAAACCGGCTTCGGCGTCTTGGTCGTAGCCGCCGAAGAAGCTGTCCTCCGTGTCGGTGATCATGTAGGAAGTGGGGACGGGGATGTTGGCATAGAAATCGATCCGGTCAGCATCCGGTTTCCCCGTCGCGGCCAGCGCGGGGTAGTCCACGCCGTAGTAGGGCCGGTCAGCCTGCGGGAAAGCGGTGATGGCCCGCCTGGCATGGTCCGCCACGTGGTGCACATCCGTGGGGAAGAAGGACTGGTACTGCCCGTGGGCGCGGGCCGCCACGTTCGCCCACCAGAGGAAGGTCTGCGGCACGTCCGTGCAGTTGTAGAGCCGGGCCTCGACCTCCACCAGCGAACTGCCCGGCCGGAGCCGGACGCCGTGGGTGCCCCGCATCCGCTGCAACGGATCCAGGTCGCTGTGCCATACGGTGACCGGGCCGTCATCGCCGCGTTCAACCGAGGTTTCCACCGGCAGGAAAGTGGCAGGACGGTGGTGCTGTGGCCAGTTGAATTCGACACCGCCGGAAATCCACGGCCCGGCCAGCCCCACCAGGCCAGGCTTGATCACGTTGTTGCGGTAGAAGAAGTCGTAGTCCGCCGTTTTATCAAAGCCGATGTGGATTCTGCCGCCGATTTCCGGGAGCAGCATCAGCCGGACATATTCGTTCTCCACGTGGATCGCCTGCCAGAGGCGGGGTTCCTTCACGGCGGCAATGCTGTCAATGAACGGCATGGGATACACCTTGCCGCTGGAACCCTGGTAGACACGCCGGTCCAGGAACAGCGGATACCGGTCCGGCTCCCCCGGCGCGTACGTATCGATGGAGACGGGCTCGCTCCAGCAGGCAACACCGCCATGTGCCAAGATTGCCTGCTGATCCGGCGGAGCATCGGGCAGGTTGATTCGGCTCTGGGGCTCATCGGGGATCATCACGGTTGCAAGTCTAGGAACAGAAACCGCCCTGTCCCATGGCAGAAAAGCTCGACTATATGGACGATCGTGTATTTGCGCGGCAGCCCCGGCTGCGGCCGGGCCGTCCCGCGCCGGTAGAATTCCGGATCATGAGTTCGAAGCCAGGCACGCCCACAGCAACCATTCACGCGGTCTTCCTCGACGTGGACGGCACCTACGCCGACTATGGCGTCGTTCCCGAGGGCCATGTACAGGCGGTCCGGTCGGCGCGGGCGGCGGGCCACAAGGTCCTGCTGTGCACCGGACGTCCCGTGTCCATGCTGCCGGACAGCATCCTCGCTGCCGGCTTTGACGGCCTGGTGGCCAGCGCGGGCGCCTACGCGGAGGTTAACGGCGAGGTGCTGCTGGACCGCAGGTTCCCTGCCGACCTCGCGGCCCGGACTGTGGCCGCCCTCGATGCCCACGGGGCTGTCTACATCCTGGAAGCGCAGGACTCGCTCCATGTAGCCCCCGAAAGGGAGGAAAGGCTCCGGTTTATCATCGAAGAGCATTTCCGGCGCGCCCCTGACGGCCGGGCAAGCGGCTCGTCAGCCATCCTGGGCTCCGTCCAGGTGACAGCGGACCGCGCGGCCGTTGCGTTCGCGAAGATCTCTGTCTTCGAGGCCCCCGTCCCAATGGAGGAAATTGCCCTCGCAATCGGTGCAGATATTGCCGTCGTCGCCAACTCGATCGCCGATGACGGGCGCCACGCCGGCGAGCTGTACCAGCGCGGTATCAGCAAGGCCGACGGCGTCGCTGCCGCCATCGCCCATCTCGGCATTGACCGGGAAGACACCATCGCCATCGGCGACGGCCAGAACGATCTGGAGATGATCGCTTTCGCAGGGGTGGGCATCGCCATCGAGGGATCCTCGCCGGAACTCCTTGCCCTGGCAGACCACACGGCCGCGCCGCCGCACCGTGAAGGTCTGGTGGACGCGTTCGCTAAGCTCGAACTCTTCTGAGATAGCAGCGGCGCTGTCTAGGGAACCCGTTCGCCTTCGGATTGGTAGGTGGCAATCAACACCCCGGCGGCGGTGGCGCTGCTGTCAACCAGCCGCAGGGATGCCGGTGTGCCGCCCGCAAACAGCCGGCGTCCGCTGCCCAGCACCAGGGGATGGATCATCAGCAGGTACTCGTCGATCAGCCCGGCGGCCATCAGTGAGCCGATCAGCACGCCGCTGCCCATCACCACCAAATTCGTCTCTGAACCTTGTTTGAGGTTCCTCACGGCGTCTGGAACATCACCACGCAGAAGGGTGGAGTTCGGCCACTCAAGCTGAGCTTCCGGGTTGTGGGAAGCGACGTATTTGGCCGTACTGTTCAGCGCTTCCTTGAAGGGTCCGCCCTGGGCGTTCCACGATGCCAGGAGTTGCTCGTACGTGCGCCTGCCGAACAGAAACGCGTGCTCATCGCCCATGAGTCCGCCCATCCTGGCGCCGATGGACTCATCGCTGCGCGGGACAGCCCAGCCGCCGTGCCCAAAGCCGTCCCGGGTATCCTCGTCCGCACTGCCCGGCGCCTGCATCACCCCGTCAAGTGTCACGTGGTTCATCACGATTACCTTGCCCATTTCCGGTCCTTTCGGGGTCCAGGGTCCATGGCAGCAAGCCTTGCGGCGGGAATGGCCGGCGTCAAGGACCTTTGTCTTACGGGCCCGGAGCAGCACCACTATCACTCATGCCACACTTGTTCCATGGATCTTGAGGTGTCGCC
>NZ_QAIQ01000568.1:3708-4113 GCF_003061105.1 Arthrobacter sp. HMWF013 | reverse complement strand
GGACATGATGGCGAGCGATTCGCCCGGCTGGAGGCCCGCGGCGATGAAGCCTTTGGCCAAAGCGCGGACCTCATCGACGAACTGCCCGGTGGTCACCTGCCGCCAGGGAGCCGTGATGGCGGCATCCGCGGCGCGCACCTCGAAGGCAACGTGGCCGGGGGATGACCGGGCCCGCTGCATCAGCAGTTCGGTGGCGTTGCGGTGGCCGGAGGTGGCAACCAGCGGCGGGGAAGTGAACTCTCTCATCGGGCGTCTTTCTCCGAAAGTGTGTGCAGGTGGTCCTGCATCTGGTGCTGGGCGGCCTCGAGAAAACCGGCGACGACGGCCTGGTGGGCTGCAGGGAGTGTGTTGAGGTAGGTGCTGGTGGCGGTGACCAGCGGCCGCATCAGGTCCATGATTGCCTGC
>NZ_QAIQ01000568.1:1731-3698 GCF_003061105.1 Arthrobacter sp. HMWF013 | reverse complement strand
CTGCCCACCGTTACCGGGCCCAGGTGTGCCAGCACGGACAGGGCGCGGTAATCGGTGAGGTTCAGTCCGAGCCTGCGGGCCACTTCCCGCTCTGTCTCGTTGGCGAGACTGAACATGTTCTGCAGCGTGAACGCGGCGGGGTGGACGGGCGGGCCCGCGGTCCCACCTACTTGCATTTGCATGGATCCACCCTACCCAATATTGTTGGATGTTCAAACAGGATTGAATAATAGGCCTCCTAGTGGATAGCCTGCCTAGGTGCTCTTGTCGGCAACCGCCGGCGTCTGAAAGGAAGCTCTGATGAAGGAATCCGACCGTAAAGCGCTGATCATCCTCCCGGTGGTGGTGGTCATCGGCGCTTTGGTGGCCGTGGCCGGCAGCCAGGGCGGTGCCACCGTGGGCGGATTCCCGCTCTTCGGCCTGGGGGTGGCGGCCGCGTTCCTGATCCAGTGGCTGGCGTTCATCCCGGCTTTCAAGGCGCAGACCGAACACTATTACGACCTCACCGGAGCCCTGACCTACATCGCCATCACCGTTCTCCTGGTCCTACTGACCCCGGGCGTGGATGCGAGGGGGCTGCTGCTGGCGGCCATGGTGGTGGCATGGGCCCTCCGGCTGGGAAGCTTCCTGTTCCGGCGCGTCAAAAAGCACGGCAAGGATGACCGCTTCGACGAGATCAAGCCCTCGTTCGTCAGGTTCCTGAACGCCTGGACCGTCCAGGGTCTCTGGGTGGTCCTCACCGCGGCTGCGGCCTGGATTGCCATCACCAGCGCCACCCGGGTCGCTCTGGACTGGTGGGCCCTGGTGGGCTTTGTGGTCTGGGCCGCAGGTTTCGGCATTGAGGCCGTGGCGGACAACCAGAAGGGCCGCTTCAAGGCAGACCCCGCCAACGGTGGCAGGTTCATCTCCACCGGCCTGTGGTCCAAGTCCCGCCACCCCAACTACTTCGGCGAGATAGTCCTCTGGATCGGCGTGCTGCTGATCGCCGTGCCGGTGGTGGAAGGCTGGCAGTGGGTGGCGCTGCTGTCCCCGGTCTTCGTGGCGTTCCTGCTGATCAAGGGCAGCGGCATCCCGCTGCTGGAAAAGAAGGCCGATTCCAAGTGGGGCGGCCAGGCAGACTATGAGGCGTACAAGAAGAACACGCCGGTCCTGATCCCGAAGCTCTAGCAGTGGCCAGACCCCACCGCCCCGGCCGGATGGAAAACGGGCGGCCCCGTGCTAGTCTCCCCGCTATGGCCGTGGATCCCGCCGTTCTTGACTGGATGCTTGACTCCGACCCCGCACTGCGCTGGCAGGTCCAGCAGGACATCGCCGGGGAACCGCCGGAGGTGTGGGAGGCAACGCGCGCCCGGACCGCCACCGAGGGGTTCGGTGCCCGGCTGCTCGCGCTGCAGGACCCCGACGGCCAGTGGGCGGGCGGGGCGTACTTCCCCCAGGACTTCGACTTTGACGGCCCGCAAGCGGCTGAGGATGCCGGGCAGCCGTGGACCGCCACCACGTGGTCCCTGAACGCCCTGCGCGACTGGGGGCTGGATGCTGCCGCCCTCACCGGGACCGCCGAGCTCCTCGCGGTCAACAGCCGCTGGGAGTATAACGACCTGCCCTACTGGGGCGGCGAGGTGGACTGCTGCATCAACGCGTTCACGCTGGCCAACGGGGTGTGGCTGGGCGCGGATGTGGCCGGCATCGCCCAGTGGTTCCTGGACCACCAGATGGCCGACGGCGGCTGGAACTGCGAGTGGGTGGAGGGGTCCAGGCGGTCCTCGTTCCATTCCACGATCAATGTACTCAAGGGGCTCCTCTACTACGAGGCTGCGACCGGCGGCAGCAGCGAGCTGCGTGCCGCCCGGCGCACCGGCGAGGAGTACCTGCTGAAGCGCCAGCTGCTCTACTCCCGGTCCACGGGGGAGCTCGTGGGACCATGGGTGGCCCGGTTTGTGTACCCGTCCCGCGCGTTCTACAACGCG
>NZ_QAIQ01000568.1:0-1711 GCF_003061105.1 Arthrobacter sp. HMWF013 | reverse complement strand
CGACGGCGGCGGGCCGGACCCGCGTTTGGCCGCGGCCATCGACGTGGTCCGGTCAGGCCGGGAGGCGGACGGGACGTGGCTGCAGGAGCGGCGCTATCCCGGACGCGTGTGGTTCGAGGTGGACGTGCCCCCTGGCGAACCGTCAAAGTGGCTGACGTTCCAGGGGACCCGCGTGCTGGACTGGTGGGACCGCGCAGTTCCCGGCTCAGCCGGGTGGGGCGCCTGAGGCCGGGCCGCTCGTCCTTACGACCAAATGATTCCTTAGAACAAAGTGATGGTGTGGCCTCTCGGGCTCAGGTTGATGATGCCGCCCTGATAGTTCTGGGCCACGCCTCCATTGGGGGTCGCGTATTCCTCACTGGTGGGGTAGCCGAGGCGGCCTGATTCGTACCCTGTGGAGGCCCAGATGGTGCGGATGCCGCCAACGGAGAGGTGCGGCCCGGTGGCCGGTGAATGGATGATCGCGCCGCCCTGGTAGTTCTGGAACACTCCGCCGTTCCGGAGCCCGCCCACTTCGTCGCTGACCGGGTATCCGAGCCTGCCGTTTTCGTACCCTGACTCCGCCCATTTGCCGCGGATGGCCCCCACGGAGATGCGGGCTCCTGTTGCGGGCGAGTAGATGATGGCGCCGCCCTGGTAGTTCTGGAAGACCCCGCCATCCCTGAGCCCGCCCACCTCGTCGGTGACCGGGTATCCGAGCCTGCCGTTTTCATACCCTGTCTGCGCCCACTTTCCACGGATCGCCCCCAGGGAGACGTGGGCCCCTGTTGCCGGCGAGTAGAGGATGCACCCGCGTTGAAAACACTGGAACCCGCCGTTGTCCTTGAGCCCGTACACCTCTGCCGTGGTGGCTGCTCCCAGGGCACCATTCAGGGACGCTGCTTTGGCCGCAATGGGGCTCTGCCCGGTTCTGAGATCTATATAGGCGTGCCAGTACCGGGCGTTGGTCCTCGCGGCCGCCAACACCACCAGGCCGGTCTGGCCGGTCACATTTTGTTTCGTTGATGTGGGGTCGTTGGTGTCCTTGTCGGTACTGCTTCTGATGATGGGAGTGCCGGCGCCGGGCGGGAAGGAAACGTTGTCGATCGGCGACTTCTTGTAATAGACGGTGCCGCCCTCCTCCGGCGCGACCGCAAACATCCAGACCTGACGGTGCTCCTCGTCGATCATGACCATGGGCCGGGTGTGGGCGTCCTCGACAGCGCCGAACGGCGCGCTGGTCCATTGACCCTTACCATCGCGCACCAGGAGCGCCGCAAACGTTTGACCGGCTTGCTGGGCGGCCGTCTTGATCGCTGCGTAGAGGCGGCCGCTGCCGTCGCTTGTCAATTGCCTGAGGTTCAGGTGATCGTTCGCGCATCCCCCGGTGCAGTTGTTTCCCCCGCCGTAGGCGGTCTCTGTCTGCCACGAGTTCTCTGGCTGACCGTCCTGGTGTATGGCCAGGTAAAACCTCTTATGCTCCGGCCGCTGATTGCTCCACATGATGGCGATCTTGTCGCCCTGGAACGACGTGACTGCGGAGATATCGTCGTGGTGCACCTGGGCGTTGGTTGTCGGGAGGACGAACGGAGTCCCCCACGCTGTGTCGCTCGTCGTTGAGTGGTTGATGTAGACACGGTTGCTGTTGTCGGCGGAGACGACCGTGTAGGTGACCCACAGCTTACCGACGGAGTCTTTGGCCACCGTGATGGATTCCGTGCTCCCACTGTGA
>NZ_QAIQ01000567.1 GCF_003061105.1 Arthrobacter sp. HMWF013 | reverse complement strand
TCCTTGCCCCACAGCACCGCAACAAGCGGGGCCCGGACGCCGTCGGGGGTGCGCCGGGTGGCAACGGCGGTAACTGCCGCCGTTGTGATGGCTTCCCAACCCTTGCCCCGGTGGGATCCTGCGCTGCCTGCGCGTACGCTCATGACGCGGTTCAGCAAAAGCACCCCCTGGTCTGCCCAGGCGGACAGATCGCCGTGGACGCGGGCGGGGATGCCGAGATCGGCCTCCAACTCGCGGTAGATGTTCGCCAGGCTCCGCGGAATGGGCCGGGTCCTGGCATCAACAGCGAACGACAGCCCGACGGCGTGGCCCGGCGTCGGGTAGGGATCCTGGCCTACCACCAGGACCTTCACGCCGGCCAGCGGCTGCCGGAAGGCACGCAGGACGTTCGACGGCGAGGGGAGCACTTGGTGGCCGGCGGCAACTTCCGTTGCCAGGAAGGCGAGAACGCTGCGCAGTTGAGGCTCAACGTCAGCCAGCGCCGCCGCCCAGTCCTCAGCCATCAGCTCGCGCAAAGGCAGTCCGGCCATCTCAGCGAAGTCCAGGGTGTCCGCCGGGTCCGTCTCCAGCTCAAACAAAGCGTCAGATTCAAACACGCTCCCATTCTCGCAGGGAAGCGGGCCCCGTTTTTCGGATTATTGGGAAGGCGGTGGCATTGCCGGCGCGTTGAGGGGGGCAAGGATTGGCCAGAAAACCGGAGCCGGGGGAAATGACAAGCGTGTTATTCGCGCCGTAACATGGGGTGGGATTTCCAACTTATCCAGCGAAGGGGTGTGACGTGGCGGAACCTGCTCGGGAGCACGTGCCGGAGCCGGCAGAGCTGACCTCACAGCTTGCCGATTTTACGCCGCGTGACTCACAGCTCAGCGGGCGCGACCAGCAGATGCTTGCCCTGGAACGCCAGTGGTGGAAGTACGCGGGCGCAAAGGAACAGGCCATCAGGGAGCTGTTCGATCTGTCCGCGACGCACTACTACCAGCTGTTGAACGCCCTGATCGATACCGAGGCTGCGCTGGCCCACGACCCCATGCTGGTCAAGAGACTGCGTAGACTACGTACGTCGCGTCAGCGGGCACGCACAGCACGCCGCCTGGGTTCCGACGCCTGACCACGTCTGTGCTGAGCCATCAGCAGCAATCAACAAGGATGTCTCACCACCATGACCAAATACGCTCGGGATGAATTCGACAAGGTCCCGGAGACCGCTTCGCGCCAAGGTGTCCACCGTGCGGCCTCGGCGCCCGCCCGGCGCAAGCTGTGGCCCGTCCTGGCAGTCGGTGCAGTGGCGTTGGCCATCGGCCTGGTTGCTTTTCTGATCCTTCCCAAACTCGGTTTCACGCAGGCCGGAAGCCAGGCGTCCACGAGCGTCGAAACCACTGCGACCCCGGATTCAAGCGCAGCTCCGTTGGCCACCACCGGAGCGACGCCCAGCGCCCAGCCCACGGCAAGCTCGGAGTCCGCGATGGCCAAGGCTGAGCCGAGCACTGCACCCAGCGCAACGCCGTCGGCCGCTCTCCTGGACAAAACACAGGGTATTGCGATCTATAACGCCGCCGGAACGGCAGGGCTCGCTGGACGCATCAGCTCGCTGGTCCAGGCCGACGGTTGGACGCTTGGGCAGGTGGGCAACTGGGGTGGAGCGCCGCAGCAGACCTCGGCGGTTTACTATTCAGGTCCGGCGCAGAAGGCGAACGCAGATGCTGTTTCTGCCTTGCTGAGCATTCCCACAGTTGTCCAAAGCCCTGATTTCCAGGTGCCGCTGGTAGTGGTCCTCGGACCCGATTACCGCTAGTGCCGCCTGCACAACAGGTGGGCTCCCATAACTATTGGGCTCCGGCCGGGCCGGGTGCCTCGGCCTTCGGGGGAGCTTGTCGCTAGAGTGATTTCAGGCCTTGGTCCGTCACAAGCGGCACACAGCGAGGTGGGCCGGCGGCACGACCGAAAGAGTGGAAATCATCATGGCATTGGGAACCGTTAAGTGGTTCAACGCGGAAAAAGGCTATGGCTTTATTACCGTGGACGGCTCCGGCGACGACGTTTTTGTCCACTGGTCCGCCATCGAGGGCGAGGGGTACCGCGCACTCGATGAGGGGCAGCGCGTTGAGCTTGAAATCGGCGAAGGCGAGAAAGGCCCCCAGGCAGAAAGCGTCCGGCCCGCGGAGTGAAGCCGGCCAAATTCAGTTCGACTTTCCGTGTAGCCGCCCTTCGTGCCGTGGCCGGAAGCGCCGCCCTCCTGGCGCTGGCTGGCTGCTCCGGAGCGCCAGGCAATGCCCGGCTGGAATCCGCCGAAGCGTCAGGTGATGGCACCCTGCGCATCGGGCTGATTCTGGACAGCACGGGGGACCAGGCGTTCCTCAATGATTCCCAGTTCGCCGCTGCGACGCTGGCCGTGCAGGAAATCAACGCCGCGGGCGGTCACAAAGGCAGGCCGGTGGAGTTCCTTCCCAGGCCGGCAGGCACTGACCCGGCTGCACAGGCGGGGGAGCTGGTAGCTGCCAAAGCTGACGTGGTGATCGGACCCACTGATTCCAGCCATGCCGCCGCCGCCATCGATGTGCTCTCCCGGGCGCGGGTGACCCTGATTTCACCGGCAAACTCAGCTGCCGGCCTGACCGGCTACAAGAGCGGCGGCTACTACTTCCGGACTGCGGCGGCGGACGTTGCCCAGGCTTCCGTGCTGGTGAAGCTCGCCAAGGACGGCGGCGCAAAGAGGCTGGCTGTGGTCCACCAGGACAGCGCCTACGGCAAGGACGTCGCGGCTGCGGTAGCAAGCGCTGCAAAAGACGCCGGCCTGGACACCGTGGCCACGGCCGGATTCAAACCCGGCGATGCCCGGAAGGCGGCCGCGGAGGCCCAGGGGGCCACACCCGATTCCGTGGTGCTGATTGCCAGGGACGGCGCCCAGGGCGCCATCGCCGAGCTCAACAATGTGGGGCTTTCCGGCGGAAAAATCGTCCTCAGCGAGGGCGCGTTCGCCCAGTATGGGTCCGGGCTGGGCTCCAAAGCCCTCGACGGCGCCCGGGCCGTGGTGCCCGGCGTCCTTCCCTCAGCCGGCTTCCAGGCGCGGTTGGTGGCAGTCAACCCGGGGTTGAAGGACCTGTCCTTCGCAGCGGAGACGTTCGACGCCGTGAACCTGGCGGTCCTGGCGGCAGCCGCTGGGCAGGACGATGCCGGGCGCTCCATCGCGGCCAACCTGATCGCCGTGTCCGGGGGAGCGGCAGGCGGCCAGGCCACCGCCCAGTCCGGCAAGCCGTGCCTGTCCTTCGCGGAGTGCAACGGCATTCTGAAGACCGGTGCCGGGATCAATTACGACGGCGAATCGGGGCCGGTTGCCTTCGACGCCAACGGTGACATCACCACCGCCAACTTCATGGTGTTCACCTATGCCGCAGACAACAGGGCCTTGCTCAGCGGCCGTGAGGCGGCCGGCCGGGCAGCCGGGTGATCGCCCGCGGCGAAACCGCCCGCCCGCAGAGTGAATAACCGGGCCGTTCGCTTGCACTCTCACCTGTGGAGTGCTAATTATTGAGTTAGCACTCTTACGTACCGACTGCTAAAGCATCGTCCGTTTTATCCCGGAAACGACGCTTTGCGAAGGTCGTGGAGCGAAAGAAATACCAAGCTGGAGTGAGATCCCCAGCCGCGGCATACAGAGGCCGCCGGTTATGGATCGTCCGTCGCGGGCACTGCAGTGCGGTTCATTCTTAACGACTGTCCCGAAAGGACTACTGCCGTTATGGCCAAGATCATTGCATTTGATGAAGAGGCACGCCGCGGTCTTGAGCGGGGCCTGAACATCCTCGCCGACGCCGTCAAGGTCACCCTCGGCCCGCGTGGACGCAACGTCGTCCTCGAAAAGAAGTGGGGCGCCCCCACGATCACCAACGATGGTGTTTCCATCGCCAAGGAGATCGAGCTGGACGATCCTTACGAAAAGATCGGCGCAGAGCTGGTCAAGGAAGTTGCCAAGAAGACGGACGACGTCGCCGGCGACGGCACCACCACCGCCACCGTGCTGGCCCAGGCCCTCGTCAAGGAAGGCCTGCGCAACGTTGCGGCCGGCGCTGACCCGCTGTCCCTCAAGCGCGGCATCGAGAAGGCTGTAGAAGCCGTCACGGTTGAACTGCTGGCCTCCGCCAAGGAAATCGAAACCAAGGAAGAGATCGCGGCCACGGCTTCCATCTCCGCCGGTGACGACGAAATCGGCGCGCTGATTGCCGAAGCCCTGGACAAGGTGGGCAAGGAAGGCGTCATCACCGTCGAGGAGTCCAACACCTTCGGCCTGGAGCTTGAGCTCACCGAGGGCATGCGCTTCGACAAGGGTTACATCTCCGCTTACTTCGTCACCGACGCTGAGCGCCAGGAAACGGTCCTTGAGGATCCGTACATCCTGATCGTCAACTCCAAGATCTCCAACGTCAAGGAACTGGTTGCTGTCCTGGAGAAGGTCATGCAGTCCTCCAAGCCGCTGCTGATCATTGCCGAGGACATCGAGGGCGAGGCCCTGGCCACCCTGATCGTCAACAAGATCCGTGGCACCTTCAAGTCCGTTGCCGTCAAGGCTCCGGGCTTCGGCGACCGCCGCAAGGCCCAGCTGGCCGACATCGCTGTCCTCACCGGTGGCCAGGTCATCGCCGAGGAAGTCGGACTCAAGCTGGAGACCGCCGGACTCGAACTCCTGGGCCGCGCCCGCAAGGTTGTTGTCACCAAGGACGAGACCACCATCGTTGAAGGTGCCGGCGACGCCGACCAGATCGCCGGCCGCGTTTCCCAGATCCGTGCCGAGATCGAAAACTCCGATTCGGACTACGACCGCGAGAAGCTGCAGGAACGCCTGGCCAAGCTGGCCGGCGGCGTTGCAGTCATCAAGGCCGGTGCCGCAACCGAGGTTGAGCTGAAGGAACGCAAGCACCGCATTGAGGACGCTGTCCGCAACGCAAAGGCTGCTGTTGAAGAGGGCATCGTCGCCGGTGGCGGCGTTGCACTGATCCAGGCCGGCGCCAAGGCGTTCGCCAACCTGAACCTCACGGGTGACGAAGCAACCGGTGCGAACATCGTCCGCGTTGCCATTGACGCTCCGCTGAAGCAGATCGCCTTCAACGCAGGCCTTGAGCCCGGCGTTGTGGTGGACAAGGTCCGCGGCCTGCCTGCGGGTCACGGCCTGAACGCAGCAACCGGCGAGTATGTCGACCTGCTGGCTGCCGGCATCAACGATCCCGTCAAGGTGACCCGCTCTGCCCTGCAGAACGCGGCTTCCATTGCCGGTCTCTTCCTCACCACCGAGGCCGTCGTGGCCGACAAGCCGGAGAAGAACGCTCCGGCCATGGGTGGCGGCGACGAGATGGGCGGCATGGGCGGCTTCTAGTCCCCATCTGCCGGAATCTTTCCGCACAGAAACGCGGCCCCCTCAGTGAGGGGGCCGCGTTTTTGCGTTTGAAGGTTTTGTCCGGTCGGGAAGCAGGCCTGCTCTACTTGCGGGCAGTGGCGAGCATTCCCTCGACCTCTTTCTTGAAGGCCTCCGCTGCAGCCTGGGGCGTGAGGCGGTCATAAAGCACCTCGTCGGTGAAGCGCTTGATCACGTTCTGAACGCTTCCGGCCCCTACCGGCGGAACCGGCGGTGCGTCAGCGATGTCCGGGGCGATGTCCTTGAGGAACGCGACCACGGTGGTGTCCGCCGGCTTGAGGTCAGGGGTGATTTTCTCAACGATTTCCGGGTTGCTGGGCACCCCGCGGTCTGTCATGAGGATGGTGCCCGCTGCCGGGCTGTTGGCAAGGTAATTGATGAACGTGGCGGCCGCCTCCGGGTGCTTGGACCGAGAGGACGCCGACCAGAACATCGTGGGCTTGTAATACATTCCGTTCTCCGAGGACTGTCCATCAACGCTTGGGGCGCGGAGCATCTTGATGCCGCTCCCGGTGGTGGTTTCCAGCGAGCCGAGCTGGTTGGTCCACCACCACGCCATGCCTACGCGGTTGGTGCCGAACAGGCTTTCCTCAAGGCCCGCTCCCGAATCCTCCGTAGCTACCGTGGCCGGCGGGCTCGCCTTGGAATCACGCTGTTCCTTCAGGCGCTCCCAGAACGAGGCGGCTGTTGCGGTGTCGAAGCCAAGGGTGCCGTCCTGCGAGTACAGGTTCTCGCCGTGCTGCCGCAGCCAGATGATGAGGTCGGCCTCGTTGCTGCCGTAGGCCGCACCGTAGTTCTTGCCATCCCCGGCCGCACTGAGTTTGCTCGCCGTTGCCATGAAGTCGTCCCAGGTCCAGGTGGTGTCGTCTGGTACAGGGACGTTGGCCGCTTCAAAGACCTTGGTGTTTGCCATGATGACGTAGGCGTTCTTCCCGGTGCTCAGACCGTACTGGGCGCCGTCGTACTGGCCCGAAGCCAGGGATTCCTTGTCCAGCTTGGTGGTGTCGATCCCGCTCTGCTTGGAAAGGTCCAGCAGCGCTCCGCGTCCGCCGTACTCGGCAATGTATTTCTGGTCCATCTGAATGACGTCGGGAGCGTCGTTGGCAGCAGTTTTCGTCGCAAGCTTGTCCCAGTAGCTGGCCCATTCGCCGGGTTCGGACTC
The DNA here is from genome assembly GCF_003061105.1 of Arthrobacter sp. HMWF013. Lineage (GTDB taxonomy): Bacteria > Actinomycetota > Actinomycetes > Actinomycetales > Micrococcaceae > Arthrobacter. The sequence continues at coordinate 6,186 of NZ_QAIQ01000567.1, read as the reverse complement.
GATTTTGATGTTGGGGTGCTCGGCCTCGAACGCGGAGATGACTTTTTCGGTCTGCGCGTTCAGGTACTCGTTTCCCCACCAGGCGAACCGCAAGGTGACTTCTTTATTGCTGTCAGACCCCGTGGACGCTCCGCATCCTGTAGCGAGCAGCGATACGGCCACTGCAACGGCGCTGAGCTGGAACCTTCGCCGGCTGAATTTCCGCTGATCTGTCTTAATCGTCATTGATCTGCCTTTCCTCGTCCTCGTGGAGCAACACTCCAGGTATTCCGCTGAGGCGCCATCGCCCTGGGGAAGTCTGCTGCTGAGAAAGCGGTTTCTCATCACGGTTGATTCTGCAGGATGTCGGCATTCCGCGTCAAGAGCTTCGGTAAGCGTTTTCCCGACGGCCGTGCCGGCCGTGCGGAGATTCCTGCATGGCGGTGTTGTGGCGGGCCGTCTGGCAGGATGGTTCAGTGACGATTACTGCGGCGGCCGATGGTTCGGCATTAGGCAATCCGGGACCTGCTGGCTGGGCCTGGTACGTGAATGATGACTGCTGGCGGGCAGGCGGCTGGCCGCACGGCACCAACAACCAGGGCGAACTGATGGCCGTCCTCGATCTCTTCCGTGCCACCGCCCACGTTCCGGGTGAAGACCTGCGGGTCCTGTGCGACAGCCAGTACGTGATCAACTCCATCACCAAATGGATGCCAGGGTGGAAGCGTAAGGGATGGCGGAAGGCGGACGGTAAACCCGTCCTGAACGTAGAGCTCCTGAAGGAGCTGGACCGGGAACTCGCAGGCCGGAAGTACACCTTCGAGTGGGTCAAGGGCCACGCCGGCCATCACCTCAACGAGGCAGCTGATGAGCGCGCGCGTGCAGCTGCCACTGCGTACCAGCAAGGGGTTGCGGCCCGTTCCGGTCCCGGCTTTGCAGGTGCTCCGTCCGCAGAAGCCCCTGCTGCCCCAGCCCCGGCCGCAGCAACAGGTGCTCCGGCAGCAGCAGCTCCGGCACAGGCAGGCTCGGTTGCGAGCCCCGTCAAAGCCCCGTCGACCAAAGCCCCGGCAGCCCACGTTCCGGCGGCCAGGATTCCTGCGGCCGCGAATGGCCGAACCGGGTCTTTCCGTCCTGAGAGCTACGAGGAGCCGGACCTTTTCAGCGAACTGGAAAGCGAATCCTTTGGCGCTCCCCAGGCCAATGGTGCAGGGCCTGGCCCCGAAGAAACCGCTGAGGCACTCGAACGCGAGCTGTCAGGCCCGGACGTCCGCGGCGACATCGGCCGCACGGGAGGCCTTCTCCACCCCGACTTCATGGAGATCGGGGCCTCCGGCAGGGTCTGGACCCGCGATGCGAAGATGATGGCCCTGGAGGAAGACCCCGGACACCAGGCGGAACTGGAAATCCTGGGCGCGGACCGTATCGGCACCGGCGCGGTCCTGCTGACGTACCGAAGCTACTCGCGCTCGGGCACGACCCTCCGCAGTTCACTGTGGGTCCTCGACGGCACCAGGTGGCGGCTCCGGTTCCACCAGGAGACGCCCGAAGCCTAGCAGCGCCGCCCTGACCGGTCGCGGGGCCCCAGCTCAGCTGAAGCGCTGGGTGTTTCCCTGCTCGGCCTGGGCATAGCTGGCGGCCGCCGAAGCCAGGGCCATGTTGATGGACGCCAGCGAGGCCTCAACCTTGCCTTGGGTCAGGGTCCATTCAGTGACCAGGGCCTGGAAGTTGTTGGCCGCGGAGCCGCGCCAGGTGGCCTGGAGTTCGTCGAGGCCACGTTTCATGGTGTGCACATCGGCGCTGATCCGGTCCACAGTTGCCCTGACGTTGGCTGACTTGAGCTCGAGCAGCTCGGTATCGACGGAAATGATGCTCATGACAGGTGCCTCTCGACGTAGTGGGACAGCATCCGCTGCCCGGCCCGGCTGCTCCGGACCACTTCAACGAGCCTACGGAAGGGCCGCACAGGCCTGCCACGCTCAGTTCCTATATGTGGACAACCCTGCCGTCACTGGCCCCGCCGGTGCCTGCGTCGCCGTCGCCCGCAGCGTCGTCGCTTTCACCGGGGTCGCTCGCATAACCATGGGCGTCATCCGCGGGAGCCTCGTCCCGGATGGGCAGGCTGACCACCAGGGTGGCGCCGCCGCCGTCGGTCTGTTCCACCCGGACGGAACCGCCGTGCGAGCCGACGATTGCCGCTACGATCGCGAGACCCAGGCCGCTGCCACCGGTTTCACGGGTCCGTGAAGTGTCCGCCCGGTAAAAGCGTTCGAAGACCTTTACTGCGTCCGCATCTGAGATGCCGGGGCCGTGGTCCCGGACCTCAACGACGGACAGTTGCCGCCCGCCGTCGGACGTCCGGACACCAACCGCAAGTTCGATCGGGCTCCCCTCAGGCGTATAGCGCAAGGCGTTCCCCACCAGGTTTCCCACCACCTGGCGCAGCTTCGCTTCGTCGCCCAGCACGGGCGCCGGGGCCGCCGGGCCGCCGTCGAGCCCTATGAGGGAAATGGGACGCGTGCGGTCGCTGGCCTGGGTGTCCACCAGCGCATCATGTGCAATCAACTGCAGGTCAACCGGCTTCTGCTGCAGCGGGCGCTGTTCGTCCAAACGCGCGAGCAGCAGGAGGTCCTCCACCATGGACCCCATCCGTTTGGCTTCGCTTTCGATCCGGCCCATTGCCGTGGCCACGTCCTCGTCGGTGGTCAGCGCGCCGTGTCGGTACAGCTCGGAGAATCCCCGGATGGTCACCAGCGGCGTCCGGAGTTCGTGGGAGGCGTCGGCGGCAAACCGGCGCATCCTGCCCTCGGAGGCGGTCCGGGCAGCAAAAGCGGTCTCGATGTGCGCCAGCATGGCATTGAGGGAACTGCCGAGCCGGCCCAGCTCCGTGCCGGGATTATCAACATCCACACGCCGGGAGAGGTCCCCGGCGGCGATGGCGGCGGCGGTCTTCTCCACCCTGGCAAGCGGCCGGAAAGCCCGCGAGACCGTCCAGCTGGCAATCAGGGACGCCAGCAGGAGCGTGATCAGGCCAACCCCGCAGACCACCAGTGTGGCGTGCTGAAGGACATCGTCCACACTCTGCAGGGGCAATCCGATCACCACGACGGCGGGACGGTTGTTGCTGAGCACCGTCACGGCCACCACGCGCCAGTTCTGGCCGTCTGTGCCCCGGACCTGGTACGGGCGTGCCTCACGCTGTTGCGCTTCCTCAACCGAGATGGTGCTGATGTCCGGGTGGTCGTCCGGGTCGCCGCCGAACAACTGCGGATTCTCGCCGGGCGTGAAAAGTATCAGGGAGTAGTCCGTGAGGACCATCGGGTTGGGTGCCGTCAGCGGCGTGAAGGAGCGTTGTTTGTCCGCGAGGTCGACGGCGGCGTTGAGCTTGTCGTCCACCTGGCCCTGAAGATAGCTGTGCAGCAGGGTCAACGTGCCCGCGCCGGTTACCGTCAGCGCAACGATCAGCAGGGCCATGATCATGGCCACCAGCTGGGACCTCAGGGAGGCCGATTTCCACCGCTGCAGCAAGGTCAGCGCTTCTCTGCCGTCCGGAGCACGTAGCCCACGCCGCGCTTTGTCTGGATCAGGGCGGGGGCATCCGGATCGATGTCCACCTTGCGCCGGAGGTAGGAGATGTAGGACTCCACAATCGAGGCGTCGCCGTTGAAGTTATACTCCCACACGTGGTCCAGGATCTGGGACTTGGACAGCACACGGTTGGGGTTCAGCATGAGGTAGCGGAGCAGCTTGAATTCGGTCGGCGACAGCTCGATCACCACGCCGCCGCGGCGTACTTCGTGGGCGTCGTCGTCGAGCTCCAGGTCATCCACGCGGATGACGGCGTCGTCATCGAGCAAGGGCTGGGTACGGCGCAGGACCGCACGGATGCGGGCCACTACCTCGTCCAGGCTGAAAGGCTTGGTGACGTAGTCATCCCCGCCCACGGTGAGGCCTGTGACCTTGTCCTCGGTGTCGTCCTTGGCCGTCAGGAACAGGACCGGGAAGTGTTTGCCGGAGGCGCGGAGCTTGCGGGTGACCGTAAACCCGTCCATGTCCGGCAGCATCACGTCAAGCACCGCCAGGTCGGGTGCGTGGAGCTCGGCTGCGGCCAGCGCGTCACGGCCGTTCGCGGCAGATACCACCTCGAAGCCGGCGAAGCGCAGGGACGTTGACAACAGCTCGCGGATGTTCGGTTCGTCATCAACAACCAGCAGCTTGGCTTCGGGCCCGGTCTTCTTCATGCTCCCATCATGCTCCCGGAGTCTGTGAGTTTTCTGAACGTTCACTGTACTTTCGGCGGGAGGGCGGGTGGATCCCTCACCAGCCCAGTGTGCCCGGCTCACCCTTGAACGGCCCCACCACCCTGTCAGTGACCCAACCGCCGTAGAAGCCCCCTGCCTGGGGCCGCACACTTTCGCCGTCCACCTCGCAGCGGTCCACCCGGCCCGGATACACGGCCACTCTGTCAGCCAGGATCTCAAACCCTGCCGTCGGCCTCGGATAGAACCAGGCCGCTTCCCCGGCAACTGTTCCCCCGGCGCGGATGCTGAGGTAGCTCGCCGTGCCCTTGAACTCGCAGAAACTGCTTCCCGCAGCCGGTTCCAGCACGCCCGGACGGAAGGCTGAGCGGGGCAGGTAGTAGACCGGCGGATGGCTCGTTTCGAGGACGCGGACCGAGTCATTGGTGTCCACGATCAGTTCACCACCCAGGAAGATCCGGACCCTTTCCTTGCTGGCCTCCACACGGGGCGGCCGCGGGTATTCCCACACCGATTCCTGGCCGGGAAGGGGGATGACGGGAGTGGGGTTCTGGCGCATTCCTCCAGTGTGCGGGACCACCGGGCTTTCTGCACGCACGACGCCGGGAACGCATTGTGGGTGCAGAACGTTCAGGTCCCTTTGGGTTCCGCAGCGCCCGCAGCGGGAATACAGTGAGGCTACGGGCCTTCCGGGGCCTTCGTTTCCCGCAACAAACCAGTGACTCACAGCTACTGCCTACTAAGGGGAATTACCGTAATGCCTGATTTCAACACCTCCGAAAACACCGCCACCAGCGAGCGCAGCATCCGGGACTGGGCCGATCTGGCCGAGGAAATGTGGTCCTATCTCACCGGCAAGGGCGCTGCCATCAACTACCAGTTCGTTGACATGACAGTTGAGGTGCCGCGTGACATCGGCCCCGATGCCCCCCGCGCCACGTGGAAGCTCAACGGGAGCCTGCGGGTGACCACCAGCGACAACGACGCTGCCGGTTCAGACCAGAACCGCGCCTGACCGCCGTGCCCGGATACCGGCTGGACCTTGATCTGGATTTCTCCTATACGGACGAATCCGGAACCGTCACCCGCGGCAGCGCCCGGGCGGCGGGAACAGCGGTCACCATCACCGTGGACGGCTTGGATGCAGTCCTCGGGGGATCCATGCCATCCCTGGAAGAGATCCGGCCATTGGCCAAGGCGCTCGCCGACCAGGGACTGAGTGTCACCATCGATGGGCCGGATGGAAGCATCGTCAGCCTCGGGGCCGTCAACAGCCCGGCGTCCCAGCGGCTGGTCACCCGATCACCACACATCAGGCTGGGAAAGCTCGGCGCCCTGGTCCCCTTGATGAGGCCGGGCCGCCGTCCATCCCGGGCCTTCTCGCTGCTGCCTCCCGAGACCCCGCTGCCTCTGATGCCCACGGTTAAGCGGAAAATCACCCGGCGTGTCACCACCACGCACCACACACGTGGCAGCGGCCGGCCACGACTGATTTTTGTCCAGGACGCCGCACAGTGGGACGGCCAGACCCCGCGGGAGGTGACCCTGGACCGGGAGACCTTCAGCATCGGGGCTGATCCCGGCTCGTCCCTGCAGCTCGCCGGCCTGGAGCCGCTGCACGCGGAGATCAGGCATGACGAGAACGATGAGTACATTCTGGTACCGCATGGTGAGGTCAGCGGCAGTGTCAGCCGGACCGGTCCTTCCGTGCTCCGGACGGGTGCCAGGATCCAGCTGGGCCAGTGGCGGCTGGCCTACTTCCGGGAAGAGTTTGCTGACCACGGCAGGCCGTTCGGCGGCCGCAGCGGCGGCGAACTGGCCTACCAGCGGCCCCAGTTTGATCCGCGGACCGGCACGACGGAACGGGATGGCTCGCAGGGTATTACCTGAACGGCGGGGCTAACCCGGCAGTCCCACGTCCTTGGCGTCCATGATGCGGTAGGCATACCCC